>USPO01000327.1 GCA_900556575.1 uncultured Eubacteriales bacterium | reverse complement strand
AAGTATAGAGGAGAGGCGGACATACTCTAAATATCCTGTTCACAATACATACCTGATTTGTACATATTAAGCTTTGATTATAGATTTATGTACAGAATAGGTATATTGAAATTAAATTTTTTCTGTGATAGAATAATGGCAAGGCAAAAAACTGTTCATAATTTAAACAGAAAAAATTATCAGCCGAGTCCGGTTTCCAAAAAAGGAATATCGGCTCATATGTATAAACAGAAAGAAGGAGATTGAATGAAAATAAGCAAGCTTATTGCAGCGGCAGCGGTAACAGCTGTAACAATGACAGCGGCAGCGGCAGCGGCAAATGCTGCGACAACCACAGTAAGCGATCCGAATACAGGCAAGACAACCGTTACGATTGATTTTGCCGATATGGCGAGTGCATATTCGGGGTATCTTGACGATAGCGGTAAATTAAAACAAGAAGAACCATATACTACTACATTCGGAGAATTGCCCAGATATTATGGTTTCTATCCGAATCTTGCAACGGGCAATGATAAAGATTATATAGTAAGCGGTAAATTAGCTATCGGTAATAAGAAGACCAGTAGTACAAATTCCATCAATGCAAATAAAGAGAGCCTTTCGGAGGGAAGGTATCTTAAATTTGTTCCGGAATACGATTGTGATTTAACTGTTGGTGGAACTACTGTAAACAATAAGGGTAGTCAAACTAATAATGCATGGTGTGTTGGTACAGAGAATGTAACTGGCAGTACTTCAAAAACTATAAATTGCAAAAAAGATACAGAGTATTATATATATTCTAATACTAATGGTAATGGTTTAAAAATAACATCTCTTTCCTACACCTATGATACACCGGTCGTACCGTCAGCTGAAGTAACAAGCTTTGAAAAGCTTAATGAAGAAACGCTTAAGGATGAAAACGGCGGACAGGCTGATGCATATACATTTACTGTAACAGGTAAAAACGGACAGGTTTCAGCAAAGTCAGTAAGCTTTAAAATCGGAGAGATTACCAAAACAGAGCCGGTAGAGCTTACACTTGATGAAGGAAGTACAGCGGTATACGGACTTATTGTAAGCGGAACAGATTCACTTCCGAAAGTTAATAAGGATATGATTACAATAGAGTAAGGAGGATTAGCGAAATGAAAGCAAATTATAATGCTCCTAAAATGGAGATTTCATATTTTAAGATAGAAAATGTTATAACAACATCGGGAACAGAGCCGCAGAAAACGGCAGTTGAACAAGCACAGAGTCTTATAAACTCTAATGAAGTATCGGTAAAAGATACATTTACGATTACTCTTTAATAAAGCATAATAAGACATAAAATTGTCTTTTTATATCTCAATAATCAATTGAATACCAAATAAATTCTCTCTCTCTAAAAATGGTATGATATTGAATTTCATAATGAGAATCTCTTCCTATGGAAAAGCTGTATCAGAGTTTGAGAAACTATTGATACAGCTTTTTTCATATAGCCTAATCATATATAACTTTCGCAAATGTTCAATATAGTTTTATAAAAGTACAAAATAGTGCATTGATTTGTGAAATTCGATGTGATATGATATAAACATAGAAAGTAACTAAGAAATAAAGCACGGAATTTGTTTCTGAAAAATAATTAATGTTCAAAATAAGAGAAAGGACAGGACAGGTTTATGAAAGGAATAAGATTTATAAGCACAGCCGCAGCGGCGGCGATTGCAATGAGTGCAATGCCAGCGGCTATTGCGGCAGATACTTCTGCGGCAAAGGAAAATATTCTTGATTTTTCAAAGCTGGAGGAGCAGAACTTTACAGCAAATACCGTAACATCAGAGGATATATATGAAATCCATAATGCAAACGGTGATAAGCTCAATGCGGACGGAATATATTTTGCGAATACCTCGGTAAACAGTAAAGATGTTCCCAATATATCAAGCAAAAGATATATTCTTGTAAGACCGGAATATGACATTGAGCTTACGGCAAGCTTTACGGGAACGTATGTGGGCAGCGGAAACAAGTCATACACGGCAAGAAGCTATATCGTTGATGTTACGGAGGAAGAAATGGCGGGGAATGCCGAAACCGGAATGTCGAAAAGCTATAATAAAGAAAAGGGTATCGAGTCAACTGCGGGAAACAGTACGCTTACAAAGTCAAATCCGACTGTAAGCTATGAAATGAAGTATAATATGTCAGCCGGTCATACATATGCAATTTATAATTTCGCATATACGGAGGGCGATGTCAGGATTCTTGTTACATCGCTAAAATATACAAAGACATATTCCGTAATGTTCGGAGAAAATAAGCTGTCCGCACCGGAGGGCGGATATATAACCGTTCCGTCACCGGAGGGAGAGCAGGGAAAGACAATTCTCGGCTGGACGTACGGAGATAAATATTACTATCCGGGTGAGCAGATATGCATAGATGAGGTGAACGGTCTTAATATAACAGACGTGGCATATAACAGCGTGACTCCGTTGGATTTTGTGTATAAATCGGAGGTGTACAATTCCGTTATTCTCGGAGAAACAACAGGTCTTACATCTGGTACGGTAAATAATACATATACCTA
>USPO01000326.1 GCA_900556575.1 uncultured Eubacteriales bacterium | reverse complement strand
GGGTATTGTTATCCTTGGAACGCTGCGCACTTAAAATAGCAATTCCCATGAAATATTCATCCCAGGTTATGTAATCCTGACGTTTCATCAAAGAAATCTCCATATTAGTTATATTTTTTTATTCCTATATCACTGCGGTGGAACTCACCATCAAATGTAACCTTTGCTACACCTTCATAAGCACGCTTAATAGCCGCATCGAGATTTTCGGCAACGGCTGTAATTCCGAGAACACGTCCGCCGTTGGTTACCATTTTTCCGTCTAAAAGCTTTGTTCCTGCGTGGAATACAGTAATATCCTTCTCGTTCTTTAATTCGTCAAGACCTGTAATTTCAAAGCCCTTTTTATAAGAAACAGGATAGCCGCCGGATGCCTCAACTACGCATACTGCTGCATTATCCGCCCATTCGATGTCAATATCAGCAAGACGTTCATCAATAACAGCTTCCATTATTTCAACTATATCTGTCTTTAATCTCGGAAGAACAACCTGTGTTTCAGGGTCACCGAAACGGCAATTGTACTCTATGACCTTGACACCATTTGCAGTCATCATTAATCCGAAATAAAGAACACCCTTAAATGTTCTGCCTTCCGCATTCATAGCATCTATAGTTGGAATAAAGATATTTTCCATGCATTCTTTTGCCTTTGCATCATCATATAATCTGCTCGGTGAGAATGTACCCATTCCACCTGTATTGAGACCTTCGTCATTGTCATAAGCTCTCTTATGATCCTGTGCGCTTACCATTGGTTTAACAACCTTACCATCGGTAAATGCAAGCACAGAAACTTCAGGACCTGTCAAGAACTCTTCAATTACAACACGGCTGCCGCTCTTTCCAAACTTGCCTCCGTCAATCATTTCATGAACAGCTTCTTCAGCTTCTTCAAGGTTTTGAGCAATTATAACACCCTTGCCCAATGCAAGACCATCGGCTTTAATAACTGCCGGGAATGTACCCTTTTAAATACTCAATTGCTGAAGCACTGTCTGTAAATACCTCATATGCAGCTGTAGGAATGTTATACTTTTTCATAAGTTCCTTAGAAAAAGCTTTACTTCCTTCTATAATAGCAGCATTTGCACGAGGACCGAATGCACGAATACCGGCAGCTTCCATTGCATCAACCATTCCGTCAACAAGCGGATCATCCGGTGCTACCATAACAAGGTCAATATTATTTTCCTTCGCAAACTTAACCATGTTATCTTTATCCATAACATTAATATCAACACATTCCGCAAGTTCGGATATTCCACCGTTTCCGGGTGCACAATATATCTTTTCTACTTTTGGTGACTGAGCAATTTTCCAAATAATTGCGTGTTCACGTCCGCCTGAACCTATTACTAATATTCTCATTTTTATAAATTCCTTTCGTAAATTTATATAAAGCTTTTATAGCCTAAATGCAGATGTATCCTGTCTTATAAAGCATATCATACTTTGTGTACTTTGAGCCTTGAAAAACAGCAAGATACAGCGAGCAAATTCGGGAAAAATGCTCTAAGCAGGCTGCCTTTTTGAAAGGCGATGTTGTACTTTGTGTACTTCGAGCCTTGAAAAAACGGCAAGATACAGCGAGCAATGTCGGGGAAAATGCTCTAAGCAGGTTGCCTTTTTGAAAGGCGACGTCGTACTTTGTGTACTTCGAGCCTTGAAAAAACGGCAAGATGCGACGAGCATTTTTCCCGAAGGATTAGTGATGGAATAATCTTATCCCTGTAAATGCCATTGCAATTCCGTATTTGTTGCACGTTTCAATAACGTTATCATCTCTTACAGAACCTCCCGGCTGTGCAATATATTCCACACCTGATTTATGGGCTCTTTCGATATTATCCCCGAATGGGAAGAATGCATCCGAACCAAGTGCAACACCTGTATTCTTTGCAATCCACGCTTTCTTCTCTTCAGCTGTTAAAATTTCCGGCTTAACCTTGAAGAATTTCTGCCATGTTCCTTCTGCAAGAACATCTTCGTATTCATCTGAAATATACACATCTATTGTATTATCTCTGTCTGCGCGTCTGATACCGTCTACAAACTGTAAATCAAGCACCTTCGGACACTGTCTGAGCCACCATGTATCAGCTTTTGTTCCTGCTAATCTTGTACAATGAATTCTTGACTGCTGACCTGCTCCTATTCCGATTGCCTGACCGTCCTTTACATAGCATACACTGTTTGACTGAGTATATTTTAATGTTATAAGCGAAATCATTAAATCAATTTTCGCCTGCTCTGAAATTTCTTTATTGTCTGTTACAACATTTGAAAGAAGCTCTGTATCGATTTTAAGCTCATTTCTGCCCTGCTCAAACGACACACCATATACCTGCTTTGTTTCAATAGGTGCCGGAGTATAATTAGGATCTATTTTTAATATGCAATAGTTTCCTTTTTTCTTTGCTTTTAAAATTTCAAGTGCTTCGTCTGAATATCCCGGTGCTATGATACCATCAGATACTTCTTTTTTAATAAGGAGAGCTGTTGCCTTATCACACTCATCGGAAAGAGAAATAAAATCACCAAATGATGACATTCTGTCAGCACCTCTT
>USPO01000325.1 GCA_900556575.1 uncultured Eubacteriales bacterium | reverse complement strand
ATCCTCCGGATTATATCTGTCAAGAAATTCTTTCTTTAAGCCGTAGTTTTTAACTTTCATATCACTTGTACCGTAGAAGCGTGTAATCTTCTCTCCAAAGCCTCCGTCAAGAATTCCGTCCTCAAGTGTTACCACAAGCTTATGATTGCTCTTGAGTAACTCTAAAAGTTCCTCATCTATACCTGTGATATAAACAGGATTAATAACCGTTGCTTTCTTTCCTGTCTTTTCTTCAATAAGCTTTGCTGCCTCAACACCTCTCTGATAGAAACTGCCTAATGCTATTACAGCTACCTCGCTGCCCTGTTCGGTAACCTCATATTTATTGAGTATGCCGTAATCCTTTGTAATTTGCTTTCCGTCCGATACTACCTGTCCCGGCTCTCTTATTGCAACCGGATGTTCATTCTGCTCTATACTCCATTCAAGCATCGCAAAATATTCTTCCTTAGTCGTAGGTGCAAGGTATACAAGATTAGGAATATTAGAAATCATAGGAATGTCATATATACCTATATGAGTTACATCATTCATACCATAAAGCGAAGCTGCATATACAATTACCGTAACAGGACTGTTATTTATACATACATCCTGTGAAAGCTGGTCATAGGTACGCTGAATGAACGTGCTGTATACACCATATACCGGCTTTCCTCCGTTCTTTGCAATACCCGAAGCCATAGCAACAGCTGTTTCCTCCGCAATACCTACATCAAGGAACTGCTTGCCGACAGCCTTTCTCTTATCCTCTGTGAATCCCATTACAGTCGGTGTTGCTGATGAAATTGCAATTACGCTCTTATCCTTCTTCATCTTTTCAATAAGGAATTCCCCGGTTAAGCTTGAGTAATTCTCACCGCCCCAATCAGCATTTTTAGGCTTTCCCGTTTCAATATCAAACGGAGCGCAGTAATGCCAATTCTCCTTATTTTCCTCAGCTATCTTATAGCCCTTTCCCTTCTGTGTGCAGATATGAACCGCAACCGGCTTTGTGCTATCCTTCACGCTCTCAAATGCCTTTATAAGCTCCTCTAAGTCATTTCCGTCCTTTACAAATACATAATCAAGGTTAAATGACTTAAAGAGGTTACAATCAGCCTTTCCGTCCGTATTACGCAAAAGCTCAAGATTCTTATACATTCCGCCGTGATTTTCTGCGATTGACATATCGTTGTCATTTACAACAATAATAAAATTGCTGTTTTGCTCTCCCGCCATATCAAGACCTTCAAGAGCTTCACCGCCCGATAACGAACCGTCACCTATAACCGCAATCACATTTCCGTTTTCACCGTTTAAATCTCTCGCCTTAGCCAATCCCAATGCAAGGCTTACAGATGTCGATGTATGACCTATTGTAAAAAAGTCATGTTCACTTTCATGAGGATTGCTGTATCCCGATACATCATCGTACTTATCCTCATAGAGAAATGCGTCCTTTCTGCCTGTGAGCATTTTATGCGGATAACTCTGATGTGATACGTCATAAACAATCTTATCTTCCGGTGAATTGAACACATAATGCATTGCAATAGTTGCCTCAACCATTCCCAAATTAGGTCCGAAATGACCGCCGTGCTTGCTAAGCTTTGTAATAAGCGCCTCTCTCATTTCGGCAGCAAGAACCTTCATCTGCTCAACATTTAACTTTTTCACATCCGATGGTGAATTAATATTTTCAATATACATTTTATCCTCCATTCTGCCGCTCGTGCGGCAATATATAAATCTTAATATATATTTTTTAATTTACAGCTTAATACTTTAATCAATCCCATACAAGCTTTCCTGTTTTAACCGCTCTTTCATAGCAGCCAATCTTATAGTTAAGCTTGTCCAAGGTCTTTTCTATCTGTTTTTTCTGTTCTTCAAGACTTTCTCTCTGTTCCTGAAGAAGCTGAAGTCTTGCCGGAATTGTATTATCCCCTTCTTTAAATAGTTTAGCGTATTCTATCATTGCCTAAATCGGCAATCCCGCACTTCTCATACAGATTGACATTTCAACCCAGCCTAAATCCTCATCATTGTAATCCCGTATTCCGCCCGATGTTCTGTGAACAGGCGGAATCATTCCAATGCGTTCATAATATCTCAGCGTATCCGCCGATATATTATATTTTTCACTGACCTCTTTAATTGTCATAATATCACCTCAATTTTTTGCCGTTCATCAGCTTCAATGATATTATATCACCTGGAGTTCACTCTAAGTCAATAGTTTTTTATGATTTTTCTGATTATTTACAAATAGTTAATATTTTCTGATTATATTGTTATGACTATAATTTTTCTTAAAAGGAACTTGACATTTTTATTTATATGAGATATAATCTGATTTAGATACAGCATCATTGCCGCAACCCACGGTCAACCGCTTTATAGTGGTCCCGTAACGTGGTTTTGATGCTGTATTTTTATTATATCCAAAACAACAGCCGCAAAACTCCCCCAAGTTCTGCGGCTGCTGCCTTACATTATTAACAAAATAAAAAAAAGCCAACCAAATAGTCGACTAAAATGGAGGAGAGAGCGGGATTCGAACCCGCGGACGGCAGAACCGTCACCGGTTT
>USPO01000324.1 GCA_900556575.1 uncultured Eubacteriales bacterium | reverse complement strand
CTTCCAGCCTTATGTATTCACTGGTAATGAACGCCCAGAACGGCGGCTTCTATATGGGCAAGCCCATTGAGCTGGTGGCATACGAAGCACAGATAAACGCAGTCCGTGAAGCAGCAAAGAACGGTCCCTGCGTTATCGTCGGAAGATGCGCCGATTATATCCTCAAGGACGACTACGATGTAGTAAGCGTGTTCATCACCGCTTCCCCCGAATACAGAGCAGCCAGAGCCGCAAAGCTTGAGAACATCTCCATAAAGGAAGCTCAGGCAAAGCTCAACCGCATGGACAAGGCAAGAGCATCTTACCACAACTACCATGCCGAGACCAAGTGGGGTGCCAGCGACAGCTACGAGCTGTGCATTAACAGCGAAAAGCTCACCACCGAACAGGCAGCTGATCTTATCAAGTTCTATATTGATAACAGGAAAGCGCCTGAGGAGTAATTTTCCTGCATAAAAACTTATCCCCCGTCAAATCGTTTGGATTTGACGGGGGATTTTTGTTTAAATTTTAGCGCAAAGCTTCTTCCAACTCTTCCTCTGTATATCCAAAGGTGTAATCTTCATCCTTTCCATTTGACATCCAGATAAGAGCAGCATTGTAAACATCTAACGACTCATCATCTTCATCGTCATCATAATCGTCATACTCAGCTTCTCTTTTATCATCATCATTATTTTTCCTGTTTTTAAATAAGTCAAGCAGACCCATTATTATTTTCTCCTTTCAAATTTTCATCCTTACTCATCATCGTATTCGCCGTTAAGGTACTTTTTTCTGTCTGACATATGCTTAGCCGCAAGCTTGCTGCCATGCCGCAGCCCGTCAGATATAATTTCCGTAAAATAAGAATCCTTTTCCTCGCACAAATCTTTAAGCTCATCAATGCGGTTATGAAGTGCCTCATTCTCCTCTTCAAGCTCTGCCACTCTGTCATCATCATTGTTTTTGAATAAACCAAATAACATATCATTTTCTCCTTTCATTTCTCGGCTTCAATAAATTTCTTAAATAAAATTACTATACTTTTTATCACCCTCTTCTATTTGCAAAGCCATGATATTTTATAATTACCTGCGCATCCGGGGAATACCATTTTCCATAAATAGGAGAAAGTCCATCAATCGTTATTGATTCAACCTTTCCTGGCTTATCCAACACACCCAGAAAAAGATCTTGGAGATTAACAGCCATAATATTTTTAAACCCCATTTTGGCATAATTAGACTGAACCACCTGATAATTTTCATCCTGATTTCCACTAAACGTTAGTTTGACCATTCCGTTGCGGGCATTTTCTGCATCATTGCGCCACTTCAATATCAGAAAAAGGACTGCCATAATTATAATTCCTATGCTCAAAAGGAAAAATCCTGCAATAATTGAATTATCTGTATCAGAGCCTGCGCATAAAACAACTCCTATAACTATAAAAAACAGAGAAACCAAAAATGTTATAACAGATATCAGGAGAAAACGCTTTTTCTCATTTTTTTCACTTAGCTCACGTTCCTGCTCCTGTCGGCGTGCCTTTTCCCGTTCTTCTATTGCCAGCTGACGCATTTTTATTTCAGCTTCTTTTAACCTTGCTTCATCAACAATTCTTTGCGTGCTTCTGTAATCATCAAGCATGATTTTTGCACCGCAGTACTGACAAAATGCAAAATCCCTGTTGCTGTCATCAATATTCAGTTCAGCACCGCAGCCGGGACATTTACAAGCTCTCATATCATCTTTCCCCCTGAAGATAATAATTTTAATTCATACAAATATGAACTATTCTTCCTATAATTATACTATTATTCTTCCTGTTTGTCAAGAAAAATAGGAAGTATAATTCTTATAAATAGGTAAAAATACGATTAAATATGAGCTATTATTCCTATTATAATTTTAAAAGGAGAAAGATAATGCTTGTATATGATTTCAGAACAATAGGCAATAAACTGCTGGCAATACGCAAGAAAGCGGGACTTACACAAAGTGAAGTAGCCGACGCCGCAAATCTTTCCGACAGAACATATGCCGACATTGAACGTGGTACCGTTAACATGAGAATAGAAACTATCCTTAAAATATGCGGAGCACTGCATATCACCCCCGATGCAGTGCTTACCGATGACAATCCAAACCTTGCCGCCAAGCAGGCGGAGCTTCTGGAACAGCTTGACCACTGCACCGTTCAGCAAAAAGAGACCGCTCTCGAGCTATTGTCCGTATATCTTAGGTCAACAAACGGGCCTACCGTATAATGCAATACGCATACAAATAAAAAAAACCATCGCACGATCATAAGATCATGCGATGGTTTTTTTCATATCGGACATATCCGACTGTTTTTTCTTCCTGAAAATCAGCATTTTCTGCACAAACTTGTTGATAAACTTTAGATTCCGGAACGGCTTCAGTATAGGATATATCTTCACCATACCACGGGTAATGTTGTCGTCCTTGACCTTTTCAAAGCCCTTTGCCACATCACCCAGATCATCAAAGCTGTCCGCACCGAAAACAAATTTCGCACCTGTTTTCTGAATGGACTTCTCGAGATCTTCCTTGTTGACCCACTTTTTCGCC
>USPO01000323.1 GCA_900556575.1 uncultured Eubacteriales bacterium | reverse complement strand
TGCCTTGATACACTGACGGGTGCATCATTGAAAGATGTTACTATAAATGGCGAAGATTTAGGATTTTATGCATCATCGGCAAATAACGGAAACTGGAATGACGGACAGGTATCCGGTGCGGCATTCAAATATGTTCCGACAGAGGACGGATTTATAAATGCATATATAACGGCACTCGGCGAAAATAAAACGGCATATATAATTAAAGAGGGCGAAAACCTTAATGACTGTACCTCAACAGCTGTCGGAACAGATGGTGCAAATCAGCTTTTGACAGCAAAGGTTAAAGCCGGAGAAACCTATTATATATTTGTGGCAGGTTCAAAGGGACGTTTCGCCAAGATTGCATTTAATACATCGGCACCGTATGTTTTGTGGAAAGCCTCAGCAGATGCGTCAGAGGGCGAAAAGGTCGCAAAAAATATAAGTACGGCAGAGTCAATGACCTATACGGAAAGTGCTAAGTCAATCGATTCAATTGAATTCAGCGGCAATTTAAAGGGACAGACAAACCCAAGAGAAAATGGACTGACCGGCTCGTCACTTCATTTTACAGCTCCGGCGGATGGCTGGGTAACGGTTTATTATAAAATAGGAGCCGGAAAGACTTTTATAATAAATGATACAAATGGAAATGAGGCTGCATCATATACTAATGACAGCGAAGAGTCCGATTTTACTTCAACAACAGCAGTTGTAAAGGGCGGAACTACATACTATATGTATGTATCGGGTTCAAAGGCTGAATTTTATGGTGTAGGATATCAGCAGAGCGGGGAAAATGTAAAGCCCGGAGAGACAGAAAACCCTGTGGAAACAGTAAATCCGACAGCATCTCCGTCAGGAGAGGAAACACCGCAGCCAACGGCAAGGCCGGAGTATAAGGTATATACATGGAATGCCGATGCCGATGTTAAGACAGGTGAAACGCTTGCAGGTGGAATTACCGCCGGAACAGATATGACATATACGGAAAAAGCAACAGATATAAACGGTGTGAACTTCAAGGGTTATGTTGTCGGAACAGTAAATCCAAAAATAACGGAGGAAGGATTTATAGGAACAGGATTGATATTAAATGCTCCGTGTTATGGTGAATTTACTGTATATATGGAAGTCGAGCCGGAAAAACTATAAAAATTGTAGATAGTGCTGGTGATATTATTAAAGAATATACGCCGGAGGTAAAAGAAAAAGCAGTATTTAGTGCAAAGGTTGAAAAAGGAAAGACCTATTATGCATATGTGGAAGGCTCAAATGCAAGAATATACGGGGCGGAATTAAAGGAAGAAGAAGCACCGCAGCCGACAAATTCACCAAGTCCGATACCGGACGAAAAGGAAACAATAAGCTTTAATGTTATGTCAGGCGACAGAGAGCTTGACAAACTGGAGAGCGGAATTGTCACAGCAGCGGTATCAATGGAAAATCCGGATGGAAGAATCATATATGCGGCACAGTATGACAATGACGGAAGATTGATAGGAATATCAAATGCAAAGGCAAAGGAAAGTACAGAAATGACAATAACAATAGATGATAATGCACAAAAACTGGCATTATTAGTGTGGAACGGTCAGGAATGTATGTGTGATGCTAAGGTATTAGGCAGGTAAGGGTTTATATTCAAAAAGGAGCTGCGGTTTATGCTGCGGCTCCTTTTTGAATATAATTTTTAATAAAAATATTGTAATAAGTGATAAAAAATATCTTGCTTTTTGTGTGATTATGTGATATAATGATATTTATAAAGGAAATTTTTGAAGAAAAGAGGAATGAAATGCTAACAAAAATACAATTAAAGTTAGAAAAAAATAGCAATGTAAATGTAAACAGCGGTTCACTGTTTCATGGTGCATTAATGGAATTGATAGACAAAGATTACGGTGACATACTTCATGAAAATAGCTTAAAGCCGTTTTCTCAAAATTTACAAGTGCTGGATGAAAATATAATTTGGACAATCAATTGTCTTAATGATGAATGCAGCAAGAAATTCTCGGAGGCAATAAAGGGTATAGAAAAGATAAATATAAAGAAAAAGGATTTGGAATTGAACATTCTTTCCAAAAGAACAGAAAGTAATTCATATAAAGATTTTATAGATGATACATATTTTTCTGATGCGGGACGGATATTTAAAATATATTTCAATACGCCGGCAACGTTTAAAATTAACGGAAGGTATTCTATATATCCTGATTTGACAGAGATGTATAAAAATCTTATAAGAAGATTTGACGCATTTTCAGATGGATTCAGCTTATATGATGAGGATATGCTCGATACGCTGATAAGCAGCACAAATATAATAGGATACAAGCTGAAAAGTACGGTGTATCATATCGAATCTATAAAAATTCCATCATTTATAGGGTATTTAACAATAAGAATTTCGGGAACGGCTCAAACAGCACAAATAGCAAAACTATTGCTTAAATATTCAGAATATTCTGGAGTAGGAATAAAAACCGCACTTGGAATGGGTCAGACAAGGATAGAAGAGGTGATAAAAAGGTGAGCAGAAAACTAAAGGTTATACAGGGCGGACTTCTACATGATATAGGAAAGCCGGCCTACAG
>USPO01000322.1 GCA_900556575.1 uncultured Eubacteriales bacterium | reverse complement strand
TACTCATTCTGTAATTGTAGCCTATTTCCTCATGCTGATACCACGGAGCATTTTCCCTTGCCTGCGTTGACCACTTTCTGACTTTGTTTGCATCTTCAAGGCTGTTTGTCAGGAACATTCCTCCGGCTGAACCTGTTATTATCTTGTTTCCGTTAAACGAAATTGCGTTGAAATCTCCGAATGTTCCGGTCTGAACTCCTTTATATGTCGCTCCCAGTGACTCGGCAGCATCTTCGATTATCTTTGCACCGTGTGCGTCACATATCTTCTTTATTTCATCTATTTTTCCCGGTGTGCCGTATAAATGAGCAACGACCACAAGCTTTACATCGGGATATAACTCAAAGGCTTTTTCCAATGCAATCGGGTCCATATTCCATGTATCATACTCCGTATCGATAAACACAGGAAAACCGCCCTCATAAACAACCGGATTTACGGTTGCTCCAAAGGTCATGTCAGAACAAAATACCTTATCCCCCGGCTTTACTCCCGCAAGCTTTACCGCCATATGAAGTGAAGCCGTTCCGGCTGATAATGCCACTGCATATTTACAGCCTACCTTTTCACAGGTCAGTTTTTCAACCTCGTTTATGTTCTCGCCCACCGTTGACATCCAGTTTGTTTCGTATGCTTTTTTGACATACTCAAGCTCCGGACCATGCATTGTCGGTGTGCTGAGCCATACCTTTTCCTCAAATCGTTCTATCATTTCCGATTATTGCTCCTTTATACTTACTCGGCATATCTTCTGCCCTTATCCCCTTTTATTATTCTTACTAATTCAAGAATTTTATTATCTTTGTGTTTACACTTTATTACAGCATTTTAGTTGTCAAATTTGCAAAAAATCCTTTATATCAAAAAAAATGCAAGACACTTAGACATAAAAATGCAATAATAAAAACTTAAATACTTGTATATATCATATCATATATAATAAGAAAATTCAAGTTTTTTTTATAAAAAATTCAAGTTTTTTTTATAAAAAATTCAAGATTTTTTTATTATTTATAAAATTTAATCAAATAGTTTGTCAATATTATGCTTAATTTATTAAAAATACAACCAAAATACTTGGTCATTTAAACATAAATATGCAGAAATAAATATCAGAAAGGGCAATGTTGCAGTATGAATTTACTGCGACACTGCCCTTTCTAATAATTGTTAAGCAATATATAAGCCAAAACCATATGTCTCCCGACTCTAAAGCGGAAGCATTATTTCGGTCTAAATTCCTACTGTATCAATATGATACAATCAACTGCATTTTAAAACGTTCCTCACCGTATACCGCATGAGGAATATCTTTTGGCATTATGAGCGTTTCACCCTCTGTGAGAATAAACTCTTCTCCGTCAACGGTAAACTTTCCCGTTCCGTCAAGAACAGTTACCATTGCATCTCCCCCCGCTGCATGAGTTGAGATTTCCTCTCCTTTGTCAAACGAGAAAATTGTCATACTTACCGAGTCATTCTGAACAAGAGTTTTGCTCACTACCTCACCGTCACGGTAATCAACCAAATCTTTTAATGCAAGTTTTTCACTCTTTGCTATATTTTTATACATTGCCGAAACTCTCCTTTCATTGCAATAAAGCAAATAAATGCTTTTTACTTATTTACATTATTCTTTACACCTTGATATGATTTATACATATTCACCGATATTATTATAGCATACTTTATACCTAAATGCAAGACAAAAACAAGAGGCTGTCACAAAACTCTTTGATTTCTGCAACATCCTCTTGTTTTACTTATTCCGCCTCAATATATTCTATCTTGGTAACAGATGCCGACTTTCCCTTTGGAATTATATAATATGCAGTTCCTGCCTTACACTCATATGATACCTTGCTTAACGAAGTACTTGTCGATGACTCTGAACCTCCGGCAAATAAATTTACATTTAATGACTCCGAAATTCCCCAGCGTCCGTTTGATGCATTCATTTTTCCGTAAGCATATAAAATTCCGTCCTTTTCAGGAGTATATTCTATATATCTCGGACTGTCACCGCTCGATGCTCCGCCTCTCCAGTATACTCCTCCCGATGTAATCTTATCATGGTCACTGTCTGCAGCGTTATTTGCAAGGCTTACCTTCAAACCGTCATACTCAAACACCTGAACAGAATCCGATGAAGTTTTATCACAGGTCACTTCATTGTCATATGATGAGAAATCCCACGTCTTTATCGAGCCTGCCGAGGCTACCGCTATTACATACAGTTCAGTATGCTCACCGTCCTGTGATGTTACGGTTACCGTATCGCTGTCTTTCAGTTCACCGTCCGTACTTACTTCATAGGTCTGACTGCCGCCTTTTAATGATGCTATCTCATTCTTTAATGTATCCGCCGTAATTCCCGAAAATACGGTTATGATTTTCACATCATTATCTATTCCGTAAATGCCGGTGCTGCCTTCCTTTACTCTTAATGCAGTATCCTCAAGGTAGCCGTCAGCATAAATATTAATGCTTTCTGTATTTGACAAATTCCACTTTGAAGAGTCCGAACCGTAAATATTGAAGTTATATCCGTACTTAATTGTACCGCTCTTGCAGCCTCTTACCGT
>USPO01000321.1 GCA_900556575.1 uncultured Eubacteriales bacterium | reverse complement strand
TGATTTATAAATATCAGGCAAAGCATCCGGAGCTTGTGGATGTTCACAAGAATACAGAACTTGTAGATCGTCACCAGTCACGTTACGAACTTGAAGCATATGCACAGACTGCTTCGAGAATTCACAGTGACATGGAGGATAATAAAAAGTCTGGGAAATAGTAAAAAACGGGATATTCGTACGTGAATATCCTGTTTTTTTGCAATTTTTATATATTTTACTTGCAATTTTACGAGTTTTGTGATAAAATAATATAAAGATTTTGAATTTTATGAAAAAAATAAGATAATTTATACGAAAATATGAATTGATAGATTAAAGATTGGGGTGTTATTGATGCTGGATGCATCGTACAGATGTGAGGATTATATGTATATGTATGCGGTATCAAAGCCGCCTAAGCTTGACATGCATACACACAGCTATTATGAAATTTTGTATTTTAACAGCGGTGATGCTTGCTATATGATTGGTGATAAAACGTATCATGCGGAATCAGGAGATATATTTGTAACAGAGCCTGGAGAGAACCATTGTATTATATTTAATTCGGATATAGAATATAAAAGGCATTTTGTACAAATTTCAGAAAGAATGATGAATACAATTCCATATGAGATTAGAGAAAATATAGTTGATTTTATTTGCTGCGGACATGGGCATATACCGGCTTTTCTTGTGAAGAAATACAGACTTGGTTCATACTATCAGCTGATAAACTATAATATAGCCGGAAAAAAGCCGTTAAGCAGCTTTAATGATTTTATGGTTCGTACATACATAATGCAGCTTGCAGCAGTATTGGGGGCGATACCAAGGGAAGAAATTTTGAATTTTTCTGAGGAAAAGCCTGTTATTACTGAAATAAAAACATTTATAAATGATAATACATCGGAAATACTGAGTCTGGATAATATTGCTGAAAGATTTTATATGAGTAAATATTATATGTGCCATATGTTTCGTGATGAAACCGGTATGACAATAAAAGACTACATTGCTGCACAGAAGATTGCAAAGGCATGTGAGCTTATGAGAAACGGAGTTGTGGCGTCTGAAGTGCAGAAACTTTGTGGCTTTAATGATTATTCAACATTTTACAGAACTTTTAAGAAATATATGGGGATAAGTCCTACGGAGTTTTAATAATAGCGAATAATTTGAGAAATTATGCAAAAAATAAGCGGAGTATGGAGTGTAATATTCATGCTCCGCTTATTTTTGTATTGGAGGTAGAACTTATGCCGGATGGAAGAAAGACAAACGAAGAGGAACAGAGAGAGGGAATAGAGAAATCAGGGGAGGTTACGACTCATAATCCGAGAGGAAACATAAAATGCATTACAATTGTCGGACAGGTGGAAGGGCATCAGCTTTTAAATGATGGTTCAAAAACAACGAAATATGAGCATATCTTGCCGCAGCTTGTAGCAATCGAGGAGGATCCCGAAATTGACGGACTGCTTATTTTGCTGAATACCTGCGGCGGCGATGTTGAGGCAGGATTGGCAATTGCCGAGATGATTTCCGGAATGAAGAAACCTACTGTATCACTGGTGCTTGGCGGAAGTCATAGTATCGGTGTTCCGCTGGCAGTTGCAGCAAAATATTCTTTTATAGCACCGTCTGCTACAATGACGGTTCATCCGCTCAGAATGACAGGAATGGTAATAGGAGTAATGCAGACCTTTAGATACTTTGAACGTATGCAGGAGAGGATAACGGATTTTGTAGTGAGAAATTCTGATATAGACTATGAAGATTTTAGGAAACTTATGCTCACTACAGAGGATATAGCAAATGATGTGGGTACAATTTTATTTGCAGACAAGGCAGTTGAATGTGGATTGATTAACAGCATGGGAGGAGTGAATGATGCATTGGAAATGCTATATTATATGATATGAATTTGACGTGAGGCTGTTGCAAAACTCAAAGAGTTTTGTGACAGCCCCATTTTGAATGTGCTTTTTTACGGCAGATTAAGTACCTTAAATTAACCTTTTTCAAAATATACGAAAAAAGTCGAAAATAATACTTGACAAAATGACGAAAATATAGGATAATATAATAAGGATAAAATGAGCATTGACTCTGACTCTGAAAGGACGGAAAACTAAATGAAGAAAAGAGAAGATATCCATAAGGTTCTGATTATAGGCTCAGGACCGATTATAATCGGACAGGCGTGCGAGTTTGACTACTCTGGTACACAGGCTTGTAAAGCTTTAAAAAAACTTGGTTATGAGATAGTACTTGTAAACTCAAATCCGGCTACAATTATGACAGATCCGGAAACGGCTGATGTAACATACATCGAGCCGCTTAATGTTGAGCGTTTGACTCAGATTATTGAAAAGGAGCGTCCGGATGCATTATTGCCGAATCTCGGCGGACAGTCGGGACTTAACCTTTGTTCCGAGCTTGATAAGGCAGGTGTGTTGAAGAAATACAATGTAAAAGTTATCGGTGTACAGGTAGACGCAATCGACCGCGGAGAGGACAGAATAGAGTTTAAAAAGACAATGAATCAGCTTGGCATAGAGATGGCAAGAAGTGAGGTTGCATATTCTGTTGATGAAGCTT
>USPO01000320.1 GCA_900556575.1 uncultured Eubacteriales bacterium | reverse complement strand
GCAAAGGAGGGCAAGCTGAAAGCTGTCGTTTCCATTACCATGGATGAGGAATTTGCAAAGTATTTTTCTCATTTTTCAGAGTAATAATATTCCTCCTGTGATTTCCAACCGCCTTTGAAATTTCCTTTGGATTTACAAAAACACGGACATTCTCATTTTCCGGCAGTATATCACGCATAATATCAAGATAAATGCTGCTTTCAACAAGCTCGCCGAACGAGCTGTGAACCGGTCCGGCAACAACCGAGCCGTTTTCACAAATTTCATCCGTACTCTGCAATCCGAGCCTTATAACCCTTATGTTATTTTCCTCAAACATGAGCAAAAGTTTTTTGGCAAGCTGTATCGCCTCATCAAGTGTTTGCGGTTTATATCTGCCTTCATAATACATTTTTTCCATAAATGTATCTTTTATTGTAAGTGTCGGATAAATTCTTACGATTGACGGACCGAGTTTAATTATCTCCTCTGCCGTATACACCGATTTTTCAAATGTATCTCCCGGAAGTCCTGTCATCATTTGCAAGCCAAGGGTAAACGGATACTCCTTAATTAATTTCACTGCGTCACGAACCTGCTGTGCATTGTGACCGCGGCAGGCTTTTTTTAAGACTTCATCATCCAGCGACTGAACACCCAATTCAATAGTAGTGACATTATGTGCCTTTAAATTATCGAGTATTTCCCTTGTGATATAGTCCGGACGGGTTGAAAGACGTATACCCTTTATTCTTCCCGATCTAATATACGGCTGTACCGCATCCATTAATGCACTTTGTTCTTCCAGCGGTATACCAGTAAAGCTGCCGCCGAAAAACGCTGCCTCAATTTCAGCATTACTTGGCAGAGTTTCAAGCCTTTCTTCTATTATTTTTACCACTTCATCGGGAGTAACATCCGTTCCGCGTCCTGTAATTCTTCTTTGATTACAGAAAACACAATCAAACGGACATCCTAAATGCGGTATAAATATTGGTATATTATATATTTTCATCTCATCTTTTCCAAAACATGCTTTGCAGCGTTCTGCTCTGCCTCTTTTTTACTTCTTCCCTTACCTTCTGCTTTTTTCACTCCGTCAATCATTACTATTACACTAAATCTATCGTCACTTTCCTCATCACCCTCAGCAATCGTCTGATAGGTAACACGTCCGGTATGACCCTTTTGAACTGCCTCCTGCAGATGCGTTTTATAATCCTTACTTCCGTTTCCGGAAATAATTTCATCGACTTTAAATCCTAAATGCTTTAAAACCCAGTTTTTTGCAGTTTCCATACCTGCATCAAGGTAAATTGAAGCAATTACCGCCTCAAATGCATCTGAAATAATAGACGGTCTTTTTCTTCCGCCCATTCTTTCTTCTCCCTTACCAAGGAAAATATAGTTGTTAAGTCCGAATTTTTCCGCCGCCTCTGCGAGCGACTGCTCACAAACTATCGAGGCTCTGAATTTCGAGAGATCTCCCTCTGTGCGGTTTTCAAGTTTTCTGAACATATAATCGCTTATAACAACGCTTAAAACCGAATCACCCAAAAATTCAAGACGTTCATTATCCTTAACTCTATGCTCGTTCGCATAAGAACGATGAGTGAGAGCGTGCCTTAATATGCTAAGGTCCTTGTACTGATGACCTATTTTATTTGCTGCCTCTGTAAGGCTGTTTAAATCGTTATCCATTGTAATTCTTCCTTTCGTTTTGTAAAATTTCAAAAGCCTTTATTATCCAATTGCCTTGTGTACTTTTCCGAAGAATGCTATTCCGGAGAAATATTTCAACCTACTCATCTATCTCTCCCTTTAAAATTTTCACTAAATTATCGATTGGGAATAAGAAATTAATTCCTTATTCCATTTAATTTACCATTCCTAATTGATAATTCTTATTAAAATCGTATTCCTTGAAAATGCAATTTAAGAGGGTGCCTGCAAGACATCCTCTTAAATTTATCTCTTTTAATAATTAATCTGTGTATTTTTTCAATACGATTGTTGCATTATGACCGCCGAAGCCGAGTGAATTTGACATTGCATAATCTACGTTTGCATTTCTGCCCTCGTTCGGAACTATATCAAGGTCACATTCAGGGTCCGGATTTACATAATTGATTGTTGCCGGAATATAACTCTCCTGTATTGCCTTTGCACAGATGATAGCCTCAACCGCACCGGCAGCACCGAGCATATGTCCTGTCATTGACTTTGTCGATGATACAGCAACCTTTTTTGCAGCCTCGCCGAATACATCCTTTATAGCCTGTGTTTCAAATGAATCGTTATACTTTGTTGAAGTACCGTGTGCATTGATATAGTCTATATCCTCCGGCTTAATACCTGCATCTGCTATTGCATTAGCCATAGCTTTTGCACCGCCTGCACCGCCCGGAATAGGGCTTGTAATATGATATGCATCATCCGTTGCTCCGTATCCCACGACCTCGCAAAGAATATTTGCACCTCTTGCCTTTGCATGCTCAAGTTCTTCAAGAACAACAAAACCTGCACCCTCACTCAAAACAAAGCCATCACGTTCTGCGTCAAACGGACGTGATGCATGGAGCGGATCATCATTTCTTGTCGACATAGC
>USPO01000319.1 GCA_900556575.1 uncultured Eubacteriales bacterium | reverse complement strand
AATCCTTTTCGGCTGTTGGCTCACTCGCCCCGAGGTATCTGCCGCAGTGGGGAATGTATTCAGAAGCATTTTTTCTACCCATGACAGCTACAGCTTCACGGCAGGCAGCGACACTGATTTTAACCAAAATATCCGTCTCGGCTATGTGCCTGAGGGATATGAATTAAGAGAAGCGTATTATTCAGAAAATAATGTTACATTGACCTATGAATCAACAGATAGCACATATATATTTTTTGAATATGGTTTAGGAAGTAATTCTCAGATATCCTATGACAATGAGCGACACAAATTTATTGAAATAAACAATAATAATACAACTTATTATTTCTACGAAGCAATGGACGCTGACAGCGAAAGTTCTCTTATATGGTATCAAGGCGGTTATTATTATAGCATTGATGCACAAATCAGCAAGAAAGAATTTGTTAAAATGGCTGAAAACATTCAATTCTGAAAAAAATCCTTTTATTTTGCAGTAAAACAGAAAAATTTGTCGTTATATAAATGTAAGGCAATTTAAAAGGAGGGTATATTATAAAGAAGAAACTTACAACAATTCTGGTTAGTGCATTAACAGCAATTTTAATTTGTTGTTTACCTGTATTGGTATATGCTGAACCACGTTATTCAAACAGCAATAAAATCACGCTAAGTATCACTTATTCATCAGACGAAGCGGTATGCTACGTAAAAATAAAAGGTGATATAGGCACTACAAGTATTACTAACTGCACAGTATCATTAACAGACAGCAATGGTAATGAAGTCAAGTCTTGGAGTAATTTATCATCACAAAGCACCATGTTAATTTGCACTAAGACGGCTTCAAGCGTTACAAAAGGTGAAACATACACATTAAGCGTATCCGCTTATGTAAACCGCAACGGCTCAAGCGAACACGTTACAGATTCTATTTCCAAAAAATATTAAAAATCATAAAAATAATTGCCTTACCGATTATGTCCCGCACCACGTTCAGTGCAAATATGACCGCCAAATTCTATGAACGTAAAAACAGCCTTTAGTGCTGAAAATGAAAGGATTGAATGTTATGAATAAGTGCTTTAAAAGAATTATTGCTTCAGCAATGTCCGTTGTTACAGCTCTTTCCGTTACCTGCACACCTATATACGCTTATTCGGAGAAAGCCATATCCGATGAGCAATACGTTATGCTTCAAGCCAACAGACTGATGAATTCCGTAAATATGGACACCTTAAAATAGGCAACCGAAAACAGTATCATTGATTACTCCATTCCAGCCTCTATCAGAGACGGTATCGGCGCAAATGCAGAATTTATTCCTGTAAGCGGCACCTCCGAAGATACTCTTACAATGGACGTTAATTCCACAGTAAGAAAAATCGGTGAAGTCAAGAATAAAGCAGGCAAAGCCTCAAATATGTATGTAACAGCATCAGTAGTATCAGCAACAGTTAAGGAAAACTGGGATCCAAAATTCCAGTATGATATCAAAGCATGGGCTTTTGTATATTGGATCGATAATTTGGGTCCGAACAACGAACTTGTTGCCGCAGCAGCTTCATGGGAAACAGGAAATGTTGCTGTTAACAGCCGCACCGTAACTTACGGTGTATCCGATGCTGCTGCTTTATTTTGGAAAGAAAGCACAACCAAAAGCACTTCGCTGAATGATGTTTATTATGAATCAAACGAGGGTTATGTTGGATACACACTCAGATGCCAGTCATCTATAAACGTAGTCAACAAAGGTACTGTAATATGTAATACATTTAGCAGAATCACAACCTAAGTCAAAAATCCGTCAGGCAATTTCTAATAAAAATTGCCTGACGGAAATAATATACAAAGGAGCATTATAAATATGATTATTTTCACACTTCCTCCCATACTCGCAGCCGTTTTATGCCTTATCATCAACAGGCAGCGAATAGGAACAAAGCAGATGCCGGAGCTGAAAGCAAAGGAAAATTTAACAAAGCTGATGATAGGCCTTATAATTTCCGCAGCAGTTGTTGCAGTGGGACTTCTCCTTGAAAAATTCCGCCACGAGCTTTTCGGAGGCGCAATGGAACAGGCTTTGCTCCTGCTGACCAACGCTTCAATTTACATCTGCATTGCACTTTTCATATTATTCTATGCTCTGGTACGCTTTTTCTTTGTTAAAATCAAATAAGCTTTCAGCTTGTCCCATTTGTGTGATATTTCACTTATTTCGCAATAATTTTTGTGCTAAAGCAACAAGAAAACGTTTTCATTATTATAGATAATACTTCTTGTTTTATCCGATAAAATCTGTTATAATTGAATAAATTTAATGGGAACTGTTTTTTTGCAAATGCAAATCCAATGACTGTTGCAAAAAGCACGATTTTAAGGAGGATAAAACCAATGAAGGAAAACAAATTGCTCAGAGGACTGTGTGTACTCACCGCCGCACTTATGCTGGGTCTTACAGGCTGCGCAAACGGCTCTGACACAAACGGTTCAGATGCACAGTCTCAGGCAGCTACCGCAGAGGTACAGTCTGCATGGACTGAGCTTGACCAGACAACCATCACCAAGGAAATGGGCATGGGCTGGAATCTGGGAAATCAGCTGG
>USPO01000318.1 GCA_900556575.1 uncultured Eubacteriales bacterium | reverse complement strand
AGATTTATCCGATACAAGCGGAGATAAGTGGCAGCTGTACACAAGAGATCAGTATTCGTGGGGAACACAGAGAAAACGTCACGGAGGAATATTGCCGATTACCGCAGAGGAATATGACAGACTTGCTGAAAAGTACGGAGTTGAAAATTAATATCATCTGATTTAGACTTGCAAAACTGCGGATAGTATGTTAAAATAGATATAGGGCATTCTCATCATATAAGCATATGCTTGAGAATGTCCTTATTATGATGAATAAGGAGCATTGATGATGTCGGAGTACTATTTTGAACGTACAAACCGTATGTTTATATCTAACAGAAGGATAGATAACGGCTACAGCCACCCTCTTCATTTCCATGACGGCTGTGAAATTTATTTGTTAAATAAAGGTGACGCAACGTTTAATTTTGAGAATTTTTCATTTAAGATGAGTCACGGTTCAATGGTGGTAATTCCTCCGTATGTACCTCATTCGAGCGTGTGCGATTCAAGTGTTGTTTATGACAGAATGGTAATAAGTATGAAACCGGAGTATGTTAAAAAACTGTGTACTCCGAATACGGATTTAACGGAATGCTTCAAAAGGCAGAGCGATTGTTCAAAATATGCGATAGTTTTGGACGATGAGCAGCTGTCGGAAATTATGAGACTGCAGCATAAGCTTGACGGTATAAAAAAAGATGATATGTTCGGAAGTGATGTGCTGCATGACGCATATGCCGCCGAATTTCTTGTTCTCGTAAACAGGGCAATGAAGTACAACAGCTTTACGGGAGATAATGCAATGCCGGAAATAGTACATAAGATACTAAGCTGGATGATAAAGAACAGGAAAGAGATTTTCTCGATGGAAAATCTCGCAAATGACCTGCATATGAGCGGCAGTTATTTAAGCCGAAAGTTTAAGGAATATATGGGTATTCCGATACGTCAGTATATAGTACAGAAAAAGGTAGAGGAGGCATGCTATCTGCTCAGAATGGGCGAAAATGTAACAAATGCCTGTTATTCGGCAGGATTTAACGATTATGCGAATTTTATAAGAACGTTTAAAAATGTAATAGGAATGACGCCGGGAGAATATGCGAAGAAAAGTATATAATTATGATATAGCAGGTTAAAGCCGGCAAAAATCAATGGCGGATATCTGTGCTTGAAAATATGATATAATCCCGAGTTTGACACCTAAAAGTCCGAAAATGGCGTGGATAAGCCAAAAATCGGACTTTTTTTACTTCAAAAAGTGAGTAATTATTTTTTCTTTTCTGTCTGTTTAAATATGTAATAAGCTTTCCATGGGGTAATAAAGGAAATACAAGAATTAAATAACAAATTTATGTAAAAACTATTGACAAAGTTTCTAAATAGTAGTATAATGTTTGTAAACTGTTGTTTTATTTTGTGGTATCATTGCCATAATAGGAAATAAAATAACATTTACATGGGTTTAAGGACAAAATTTCTCATTCCCAATATTTTATTTAACGAAAGGATGTGCAGGAATGGAATTAAAGAAATTTATTTCATTAATCAGTGCGGCGGCAATTACAGCATCGGCATTTTCAACGCTTGGAGTATATGCCGAAAGTGAAGATGCGGCAGGAACTAATGAAACGGAAGTGTCACAGAGAGTATCCGAAGATAATTCGGGTAAAACCGCAAGCGTAGAGGAAGAACTTGTATCGCCGGCGGCATATGATACGTCAGATGCCGTGGAGAATTCTGCGGATACGGAAAAAGACGTTTCAAATGAAAGTATGCCGAAAGCAACTTTAAGACCGGAACCTAATGACGGAGCGGTTGAAGTGACAGCAGAACCGCAGCCGTCATCAGATGTACAGCTTGCGGCAGAAAGTAACTGGAATGCATATACGGCGGCATATGACAGTGACGGCAGGCTTACGGCAATTTACAAGACAAGTGACATTGTTCCGTCGGATGCGGATACAAGCATTAATTATGAAATGCTTAAAACTTTCGTATGGGATGACAACGGTACACCGTATATAAACAGTAATGAAGTTATGTTCAAAAAGGATGATTACAGATGCATACGAAATAATGATGGTGAAGGATATTCCATTATGGTATATCTGGATGATATAAAGTCAAAATATGCTTCTTATAAATTGAGTTCTGATTTGAAAATCTATATAAATGGTAAAGAATATACGTATACAATCGAAGATATTGAGAAATTTATAACTTCAAATTATCTCGGAAATGTTACATTGAGGGATATTCCGAATGCCGAAAGCGGTGAAACAGACGGAATATATGATGAAATCGATATACAATATTTCCTTGACGGCCGTATAGAGGAAGTAACAGCCGGGAATTACGGAAGATATTCTATATGTTTTGATAAATATGAATACGAAATGGGCAGGGAAATACTTGTTCTTGATGAATACAAAAACTATTCGATAAAACTTAACGGTAAGGAAATTTCTCCGTCGGAACTTAAGCAGGGAGATGTGCTTTCCGTTGCGTATGATATAAAGGGAAACTTTCATAACTCAGATGATTATGAAATATATGTAAGCAGAGAGACTAAGCATCTGAATGTAACGGATGTATCCGATGA
>USPO01000317.1 GCA_900556575.1 uncultured Eubacteriales bacterium | reverse complement strand
TCTGTGTGGTAAGCTGTCGGCTTTAATTACGTTTCAGAAACTAAATCTGTGTTTTCATTATTGTTGGGATTTCTCACAAAAGTATGTATAAAAAAACCTTGGGGATCGGCACATCCCGGATATTGGGAGATTTACTGCCCAAGGCACTATTAACATTAATATTATAATAATATTTATTTGTCAAGAAAAAATATAAATTTATCATTTTTTTAGCATTTCAATGAATTTTTTTGCTGCTTCGACTGTTCGGAATTTTATTTTCTTTTTTCCTCCGTGAGTTATAATATCATAGGTATCGGG
The DNA here is from genome assembly GCA_900556575.1 of uncultured Eubacteriales bacterium. GTDB lineage: Bacteria > Bacillota > Clostridia > UBA1381 > UBA1381 > UMGS1958. Next base: position 2,298 of record USPO01000317.1, on the reverse strand, counting down.
GTTAAGGCTGTTTTTCAATTCGGTCCGTGCATTTTGAGAAGTACCTTTTTCGTCCTCTACACATAAGGGCGGATACAGTACGCACCACCAATTATGTCCGCTGCCGCTGCCGAGTACGATTCTTACGGCATTATATTCGCCTGCCGGAAGAGTTAAGTCACGATATTGACGTACCGGAAAATTCATTTTTGTAAATTCACCGTATGCTCCGTAGGTAAAGCCGTTTTCAAATAATACACGTCTTGCCGTTTCGGCGGCTTTTTGGGCAGCTTCATCGGGAGTAAGTACAGAACAGTCAACCTCGTTTATTACCGCATCACGAACCATAAGCTTAACAGTCTGGTCTGCATCGCTGTCACTGTTGGCGATTATGTGAAGTCGGACAAGGTTTTGCTCAAGGTCGGTTTCGACACTGTCGGAATAAACGGATACGGCAAGTGTAATTATAAGTGCGATTATTAAGATAAAGGGTAATTTTTTCATGGTATTTCCTCCGATTTTTTATTTACAAATAAATTATTACCGCTCGTGCATAAATTTAAACAAAATAGGAAAAATAACATAAAAAGCGAAAGGAGAATTTTTAATGAAGAAGAAAATTGTATCTGTAATAATGGCTGCGGTGCTGATTTTTGCCGGAACTGTGCGTCTCACAAAAAATTCTCCCGCATATGCGGCGGGAACATCTGCGGATTTGCAGCTGATGGCAAGGGCGGTAAACGGTGAGGCAAGAGGTGAGCCTTATGAAGGTCAGGTAGCGGTTGCGGCGGTTATATTGAATCGTGTCAAGCACTCGTCATTTCCGAATACCGTTTCGGGAGTGATATATCAGCCGGGGGCATTTACGGCGGTATCGGACGGACAGATAAATGAGCCGATAGCGGAAAATTCAACGGTATACAAGGCTTGCAGAGATGCGATGAACGGCTGGGACCCTTCATACGGCTGTATATATTATTTCAATCCCGAAACAGCCACAAGCTCATGGATTTGGACAAGGCAGCACGTTATTACCATAGGAAAGCATAGATTCTGCAAATAAATTTTGAATGGAAGGATTGGAGAAATGGAAAAAACAAAATCTTCTAATACGGTTCATGCTATACTTTATACTGTCCTCGGAGTGGGTATAATAGCATTGCTGCTTTGGGGAACGAGCATGAGCCGAAATGTTAAGGCATATGAGACAAGTACGGAAAATAACTATAACCGTGCATTTCATGAGCTGTGCGGAAATATTGATGAGATAGATTCACTTTTGAGCAAGGCAAGGCTTGCAAATGATCCGGCTGATTTGGCATCGATTTCATCCGATATATTCAGAAAGGCGGAAAGTGCGAAATCAAGTCTCGGTCAGCTGCCGACTTCGCAGGTTAATCTTGAAAATACGGCGAAGTTTCTTTCTCAGGTAGGTGACTATACCTATGTACTGTCACAGGACATGATTTACGGTGAGAAAATATCGCAGGAAGAATATGAAACTCTTGCATCGCTAAATGATTATGCGGCAAAGCTGAAGGCGGCACTTACGGATATAGAAAATAAAATTTACAGCGGTGAAATTAAACTTACGGACGATTCGGCACAGGCAAAGCTGAATGAGGCGGAGGCGGCTTCCGGAAATATACTTGAGGATTTAAAGAACGTAGAGAAGTCATTTGACCAATATCCGGCACTGATATATGACGGTCCGTTTTCGGAGCATATCGAAAATCAGCAGTCGGAAATGATAAACAATGCACCGGAGGTTACAAGAGATGAGGCAAAGCAGAGAGCGGAGGAATTTTTGGGAACAAAAAATCTTGAGTTTCAAAGCGAATCGGAAAATACTGCAATAGATTCATATGTATTTACCAAAACGGACAATCGTTCACAGACAAGCATAAGTATAACAAAAAGGGGAGGATATGTATTATATTTTCTCACCAACAGAAATACGGGCGAAGAAAAATATGACCCTTCTGCGGCGACTGAAATTGCAATGCGTTTTTTGGAAAAGCACGGATATACAAATATGACATCGAGCTATTATGATAAAAGCGGAGCGGTTGCAACCTTGAATTTTGCCGCAATGCAGGATAATACGGTTTGCTACAGTGATTTGGTAAAGGTTCGTGTAGCACTCGATACCGGAGAAGTAGTGGGAATGGAGGCAAAGGGATATTTGATGAACCACAGGGAAAGGGATTTGTCAAATATAATGCTGAGTGCGGACGAGGCAAAAGAAAGGGTATCGACATCGTTTGATGTATCGGCGAGCGGTTTGGCGCTTATTCCAAAGGACAGTTTAAGAGAAGT
>USPO01000316.1 GCA_900556575.1 uncultured Eubacteriales bacterium | reverse complement strand
CCTCCGCTCTTTTCCCTGCTGCCATCATTGCCTATCGCTCTTGCCCAAAGCAGCATTTTATTCGCCCTTGACCAGCCGGTGGACTCATCACCTCTTGAGTTAAGCGTTACCTTCGCTGCATCTATCAATTCCGGAGAACGGCGTGTTATTTGATTGCACGGATATAATGATACAAGCTGTGAAATATGTCTATGCTCAGCTTCACCCAGCGTATTTCCCGATTTATCTTTATTATACTCACCCTCATTTGCCCATTCTTTAATCTGTCCGCTGTCTCCTATTTCTACCGGAGCCTGCAGCTTTGGATTTTGTTCATGTATTTTCTTTAATAATTCACTGTCACTGATTTCAGTAACGGCTGCATTTTGAGAAAGCTCTTCGTAAACTGTATACAGCTGACGTATTATTTGCTGATTTATTTTCGGTCCCATCGAAAATACGGTGGTTTGCTCCGAAGAATATGCCGGACCGGCAATATATTCATCAGAATTACTGTCATAATACAAATATTCACTGTAAAAACGCACAGCCTCTTGTATAACATTATATATTCTCGGCAAATATGTATCATCTCTCGTATAATCATACAAATCCCACAAATTAAGGCATATCCATCCGGACGATTCCGGAGTGAGTCCCCATGTTATATCATTTCCCGGATCGGTATATCCAAATATATTTGTATTTGTATGTGCTACCCATCCATTGCAATTATATACATTTTTTGCCGTAACTGCACCGGATTTCATTATATTTTCCGCCCAGTCAAGCAATGCTTCTGTACATGAAAGCATATTTCCGTTGGCAGCCGGATAATAATTCATCTGTAAATTTATATTTATATGATAGTCCGAATACCATGCCGGTGACTGCTGATCTGCCCATACTCCCTGTAAATTTGCCGGCAAACTTCCATGACGTGATGATGATATTAATAAATAGCGTCCGTATTGCCAGAACAGCTGATCCAAATACGGTGTTCCGTCACTGTTTCTATTTTCTGCAAGCAATTCATTTGTTGGAATATTTATGCTGCTGCCCAAATTAATTTTCACATTATCAAAAATATTTTTGTAATCGGCAAGATGAACATTATACAGAGTATCAAAATCCTTATCCGATACTGCCTTGAGTATTTCTGATGTCACTTGGAGCGGCTCTATACCGCTTCTATATCCCTTTTCTTCGCTCCATTCATAATCTGTGGCAAGTGCAATTATAATCTCTGTACTGTCCGCCTTATCTACTGTTACCAAGCCTGTCGATTCATCAAAAAATATTTCTCCGCTGCTCTTTATTCTATATTCTCCGGACCATTTCATCCCATTGTCTGAAAGTTCACCTGTTACAATCAATGTATTGTCCTTAAATTCTGTCACAACATTCCTTGATTTATTAGGTTTATTCGTAAATCCAACAGTGAAACTCATTGGATTATCCGCCGACAAACGCATAGCCATAATTCTATTCGGATAGCTTGCAAAATATTCTCGTTTATACTTTGTTCCGTTCACTGTATATTCAACCGTCTGCTTTGATTTTTCAAGATCAAGCCAGCGTTTATAATTCGAATATTCCGCTCCCTTTTCTATATCATTAAATTTCAGTTCTAAATTTCCAAATGTAGTATATGTACCATAATTTGTGTCTGAACCTGCAAGATTTACCGCATCATTATACGCGCCTTCGGAATTTCCGGCAAGCATTTTTTCTCGTGCAAGATAAAAATAATCACTTATATTGATGTTTATATGATTAGGCTTCCCTTCCCAAAGCGTCTTTTCATTTAACTGAATACGCTCCTGTGCTACACCTCCAAATATCATTGCTCCCTGATATCCGTTTCCTATCGGAAGAGCGCTGTTTTTCCACGCTATATGACTTGAACTGTAACGTTTATTATTCTCCTTTGTATTCGTATATGTTGTCCAGCTTTCATCATTATCCTCCGCCGCCGGACTTGTATACCACAACGACATTTCACTCATTTCATCCTCCTCCGGCATATTTGTCACTTCGGGAGTAATATCCGGTTTTATTTCTTTCACAACATTAATTTCACTTTTTTCGGATAAAGCTTTCATATCTTTATCCCAGATCAATATTTTTATTTTCATACCCAATTCCAACGGTCCTATCGGATTTGAAAATGTTATTGAGGCTGCTTTATTTAAACTGCTCGAATTAACTTCCTCCGTAAACACACTTACCAATCTTTCATCTTTAAATATTGATACATAAATTTTTAGATTTTCGTAAACATCTTCTTTTTTTTCAAATTTAATTCCTGTTATAGACTTCCCCTCCGTAATTTCCGAAGTATATTTTTCTTCACCTGATATAACCGACTGAATGCAAATCGGTTCTGCATACACATTAAATGAAAAAAGCATAAAAATAAATCCTATAACAAAAATAGTAAACATTTTATTTTTCACAATTTTTCTTCCTCCCTGCATAAGTTTTTCTTTTTATTATACCAGAAGGGGCTGCAGCAAAATGCACAGACCACATAAAGCGAATAAAACAAAGTGAATAAACCATTTTGGGTGATTAATTTGGTCATATTCAATGTGGAAATTTTCATAGTAATGAAAATTTCTA
>USPO01000315.1 GCA_900556575.1 uncultured Eubacteriales bacterium | reverse complement strand
ATTTTTCCTGAGTAGTCAAGAAACAAGCTAAATAGACCGCAATTAAGCTATGTAAAAGAAATTTTACATGCTTTTATCTAATATGTAAAAGCCTTTTGATAGACATTACTACTACATTTGTCAAAAGTTTTTCTGTAAATTAAATAATTTGTGACACACTTTTACCTTGAATTTATCTTTCAATAAATATATTCTATAGATAAATTATTAAATGAATTTTATATAACTGCACTTTAATTTTTATTTTATATGCAATATTTTTTCTGAGGTGATAAGATTATGCTTTTTAAAAACCCTGTTATTCCGGGATACAATCCCGACCCAAGCATCTGCCGCGTTGGCGATGATTTTTATCTTGTTAATTCTACATTTGAATTCTTCCCCGGTGTACCAATATATCACAGCCGCAATCTTGTAAACTGGGAACTTACCGGATACTGCCTTAACAGACGTTCGCAGCTTGAACTTGAAGGCTGCCGAAATTCCGGTGGTATATATGCACCTACAATAAGGCACCACAAAGGAATGTTTTATATGATAACAACTAATGTTACCGATAAAGGAAACTTTGTTGTCCATACAGACAATATAAACAAAGAATGGTCCGACCCTGCATGGATTGACCAAGGTGGTATAGACCCATCACTTTTCTGGGATGATGATGACTGCTGTTATTACTGTTCAACCGGTAATCTTGACGGTGTAAGAGGTATTGTTGCATTTAAAATTAATCCAATGACAGGCGAAATTCTTTCCGACAAACACCTTATAAGCACTGGCTGCGGCGGTCAATGTGCAGAAGGTCCACATATCTACAAAAAAGACGGCTGGTATTACCTGATGATTGCGGAAGGCGGAACAGAATATGCTCACCGCGAAACAATACAGCGTTCAAAAAATGTATTCGGTCCTTATACACCATGTCCACACAATCCTATTATTTCTCATAAAGAGTATAAAAAATCCGAAATTCAGGCTACGGGACATGCTGACCTTGTTGAAGATGCAAACGGAAACTGGTGGCTTGTATTCCTCGGAATAAGACGCTTCAGCCATGCACTTCTTCACAATCTCGGTCGTGAAACCTTTCTTGCACCTGTCACATGGAATGAAGACGGATGGCCTGTTGGCGGATACAACGGAAATGTGACTATTGAACTTGTAAAGGATGCACCTCTTCCGGGCATGAACGAGCCGGAGACAATTGCTAATACAATAACAGACGATGCAACAGGCAGGCCATTTTTACATGCAGACCATAGCGTCAATATTGACTTCCACCGCGATGCCATTGACAAACGCCTGCAGTTCACAAGAAATCCTGATATGTCTCATTATATTTATGACAGTAAAAACGGATGTCTCACGCTTAGAGGTACTGATATCACATTGAATGAACCAGGTAAATCCCCGACTGTTCTTTCATTTAAGCAGCCGGAATTTACAACATCACTTAAAGCTGTATTAAAAATAAAAGACAGTACAGCAAAACGATTTGGTGTTGCTGCCTATTATAACAACGATTATCACTATGAAATATATGTTGGCAGCGATGAAAATGGAAAATATGTCGGATTTTATAAACATATACACGACATGGGTGCAGAACTTGCACATATTCCTATATCTAAAGAAGATGAAAATCTCAATCTTCTTGTAAAAATAGATACTGACCGTGAAAAATATACTTTTTCTTATGCCCTTGCTGATACAACGAATCTCAATGCAAAAATTGCCTACCATGAAATCGGGTCGGGACTTAATGCCGGACTCAGCACTGAAGGTACACGTACCATGACTTTTACAGGAACATTATTTTCACTTTTTGCCGAAAACGGTAACGGTACATTTGAAACCGGTGTTGCACTCACCATAAACCCTGATGTTGATTACAAACTGTAATCCGCTAAACATATTGAATTACTTCCGCCGCAGACATTAAATGTGTCTGCGGTGTCTTATCCTGCCTAAAAAATTGGTCTTTTATTCATCCGTTTCAATGTCAGTATGTATCTTTTTTATCTGTTCATACCAGTCTTGTACTTCTCCTTCTTTTTTTCTGATGAAATATCCACATTCAACTTCACATTAGAAAACGGAAGCAACACAACCAGCGTATACACTACAGCTGCTTTTATAACTATATAAAGTCCGCCGCATATAAATCTTGCTTTGGGATTAGCCAGATTAAATGAATAATTACCATCAAACATACGATTCTTCACAAGAATATGATTATCATTCGGATTATAATAATATACTGTTTTCCAATATTCATCATCGTCTACATAAACCGGTTTCATATCTGACGAGTGGGAAGATACCATTACCAACCGAATGATGCACTGGTCATACACACCGGAGCAGAAAGAGGAATTGAGGAAAGCACTGGCTGCAGGTGTTCCGAAAGCAACGATACTGGAATATTTTTATCCGGAGGTTACTGTTGAGAAGATGAGTTCTTATCGAAAGAAGCAGTAAGATATCGCATAGGCACAGAAATTATGATATATTGTGTCTATGTGAATTAAAGAAATTTACAAATCGGTATTTTTAAAAGCGGAGTACGACAGAGATATGCGACTTCTACAGCAAATGATGGTAACTATA
>USPO01000314.1 GCA_900556575.1 uncultured Eubacteriales bacterium | reverse complement strand
CCGGCGGAGATAAGGCATGAAATGGTTAAACTGGCACTGAGAGATTATAGTAAGTTTATTCCGTTTGATTATGAGGTTAAACGCAGAGAGTTTTCATATTCGGCAGTTACATTGAAAAGTTTATCCGAAAAGTATCCGGAAAGGGAATTTTATTTTATAATAGGTCAAGACTCTTTGAACTATTTTGATAAATGGTATCATCCGGATGAAATTGTGAAATACGCTAAAATTCCGGTTTTTCCGCGTGAGTCAGATAAGACGCTTAATGAAGAAATCAAAGCTATGCAGAAAAAAATTCCCGGTGAATACCTCGGAATAGAAATGCCCCTTATAGGAATTTCTTCAACTGAAATCAGAGAACGGGTTTCTGAAAAAAAAAGCATAAGGTTGATGGTACCGGAAGAAGTAAGAAAATACATCAAAGAAAGAGGACTTTATACATGACTGAAAAGGAAATGCTTGCAAAGCTGAAAAAGGCACTAAAGCCGAAAAGGTATGTCCATAGTCTTGGGGTATCAAGTACTGCTGTGAAGCTTGCTGAAAAATTTAATGTAGATACAGATAAAGCACGAATTGCCGGAATGCTGCATGATTGTGCAAAATGTATTGACAGTGATGAGCAGATTAAGCTGTGTGAAAAGTATAATATCCCATTAAGTGATATAACACTTGAATGTCCGGCGGTAATTCATGCTCCTCTTGGTGCTGCTGTTGCAAAAGCGGAATACGGTATAGAGGATGACGAAATTTTAAGGTCAATTGCCCTGCATACTACTGGCGGAAAAAACATGTCTAAGCTTGACAAGATAATTTATATTGCAGATATGATAGAACCTTCAAGAGATTATAAGGGTGTTGATGATTTAAGAAAAATTGCCATGAGTAATTTAGATGAAGCAATGCTTGAAGCATTACAAAGTACATTGAAGTTTAATATAAAAAAGGAAAGTCTTGTGCATCCGGATACGATAGATGCATGGAATGACCTGCTATTAAATAATAAATAAAGGGGCGTCACAAAACTCTTTGAGTTTTGCAACAGCCTCAACAAAAAAACAAGGAAGGTGATTAAATGGAGGCAAAGGTAAAGGCAGAGCTTGCAAAAAAGGCTTTAGATGATAAGCTTGCAGAGGATATTGAAGTATTGGATGTTGCTGAACAGACATCTTTAGCGGAATATTTCGTGATAGCATCATGCCCGTCAACAACACAGGTAAGAGCTTGCGCAGATGAGGTTGAAGAACAATTAAAGGAAGCCGGTGAGGAGCTTCTTCACAGTGAGGGTTATCGCGGAGGAGAATGGATTTTGCTTGATTACGGTGATGTTGTTGTTCATGTAATGTATGCCGAAACGAGAAACTTCTATGATATTGAACGTTTGTGGAGCGAGGGTTTCAAAGAAGAGGCTTAAATAAAGCATTAATCAGGAATGAGAGAAATCTTTCATTCCTCTAAAATAGATTAATTTGGAGTGTGTTTTTTAATTCACATTCTTGATTCCTAATTAATATATAAAAGGGGAAAGTACCAATGGAAAGCTACAATTACAAAAAAATTGAGAAGAAATGGCAAGATAAATGGGAGGATGCCGGAATATTTCATGCATCCAATACATCTGAAAAGCCAAAGTTTTATGGTCTTATAGAGTTTCCTTATCCGTCGGGACAGGGACTTCATGTAGGACATCCGAGAAGCTATACGGCTATGGATATTATTGCTCGTAAACGTCGTATGCAGGGTTATAACGTATTATATCCTATAGGCTGGGATGCATTTGGCTTACCGGCAGAAAATTATGCTATAAAGAATAATATTCATCCGAGAATTATAACAGCTAAAAATATTGCAAACTTCAAGCGCCAGTTAAAGATGATTGGTTTCTCGTTTGACTGGTCAAGAGAGATAAATACTACAGATCCGAATTATTATAAATGGACTCAGTGGATATTCCTTCAGCTCTTCAAGAAGGGACTTGCATATAAGAAGGAAATGCCGATTAACTGGTGTACAGGCTGTCAGGTAGGACTTTCAAACGAAGAAGTTGTAAACGGAGTTTGTGAGAGATGCGGCAGTGAAGTCGTTCAGAAGAACAAGAGTCAGTGGATGCTTGCTATTACAAAGTATGCTCAGAGACTCATTGATGACCTTGATGATGTAAAATATCTCGAAAAAATTAAGACACAGCAGAAGAACTGGATAGGCAGAAGTGAGGGTGCAGAGGTTAAATTTGAACTCTCAACAGGCGATACAATGGTTGTATATACAACACGCTGTGATACCTTATTTGGTGCTACTTATACTGTTATGTCACCGGAGCATGAGCTTATCGAAAAGATGAAGGACTCAATCGAAAACTATGACGAGGTTGTAAAGTATCGTGAAGAGGCTGCGAAGAAATCAGAATTTGAGCGTACCGAGCTTGTAAAGGATAAGACCGGTGTGCAGTTAAAGGGCATTTATGCGATAAATCCGGCAAACGGTGAAAAGCTTCCGATATTCATTTCAGACTATGTATTAACAACATACGGTACAGGTGCTATTATGGCAGTTCCGGCACATGATACTCGTGACTGGGATTTTGCAAAGAAATTTAATCTTCCTATCATCGAAGTTGTTTCAGGCGTGCATAATTCATAT
>USPO01000313.1 GCA_900556575.1 uncultured Eubacteriales bacterium | reverse complement strand
ACATGCAAAGGGAGGAAATCTCGCAGTATATGCCGCAGTATATGCGGATATTAAAATTCAAAACCGAATAGAGGCAATATATAATTTTGACGGACCCGGATTTAATGAAAGGGTTTTGAAGTATGAGGGATTTGGACGTATATGGGAGCGTATATATACATATGTTCCGCAGTCGTCGATTGTGGGAATGATTCTCGGACATGATGAAAATTATATGACAGTGCAGAGCCATCAGGTAGGAGGATTGCTTCAGCATGATACATATTCATGGTTTATTGAACGTACACAGTTTGTATACCTTGAAAATGTCGATAAAAGCAGCAGAGCAATAGACTACGCAATGAAAGAATGGATAAGCGGAATGAGCATTAAGGAAAGGGAAAGATTTATAGAGGTACTATATGAAATATTTTCAACAACTAAGGCAAAAACGGTTAAAGAGTTTGGCGAGAATTGGTTCCAAAATGCCGGAATGATATTAAAAACGGTCAAAAATCTTGATGAGGGAACAAAAAAAGCGGTTTCGGAAACGATACTTTCACTTATAAAAAGCACAAAAAACGGAATAATTCATGTTATAAAAAGGGAGAAAAATAATGGGTAAATTTGATGGAAAATTATTAGTTTCGGATATGGATGCAACACTTTTGAACAGTGAGCATAAGGTATCGGAAAAGAACAGAAAAGCAATAGAATATTTTATATCCGAGGGTGGATATTTTACGGTAGCATCGGGAAGAATGGTTCCCGCCGTAAGTGCGTACTTTAATCAGATGATGATAAACGCTCCGGCAATCTTGCATAACGGTGCAAAGATATATGATTATAAAACAGATAGGCCGCTGTATGAAACATTTATAGAGGATGAAAGGAAGAGTGCGGTCAAAAGAGTGCATGATGAAAGACCGGAATTTGGAATAGAGGTATATGCAGATGAGCTTGTGTATGTATATCAAAAATGCTTTGAAACAGAGAGATTTAAAACAAGGTCATATAAGGTAATATATGAGCTGCCAGACGAGGTGTGGAACAGAGATTGGATAAAAGTGCTTATTATAGGAACAAAAGAACAGCTTGACGGATTTGAAGATACATACAGAAAAGAGTATGACAGCGGTTACAGTGTGAGAAGTGGAGACCATTATTTGGATATAGTATCATCTCATGCATCAAAGGGAAACGGTTTGAAAAAGCTTGCAGAAATTCTGAATATTGATATGAAAAATGTGTATGCGGTTGGTGATAATATGAACGATATAGATATGCTTGAATTGGCAGGACATTCATATGCAGTAGATAATGCCGAGCAGGCAGTTAAAGATATTGCAGATGAAACAGTTCCTTCATGTGATGATGATGCAATTGCGTATGTGGTAAATAGAATGTAAATTTATCGGTGTATAAGATTAGAGGCAGCTGAAAAACTCATCCGGAATTCTTCAGCTGCCTCTAATCTTATACTTTATTACAATATCTCTTTAAATTTGTTTATATATTCCTCTAAATCTATCTTTGAAATAAGAGGTTCGTCGTTGCTGTCCCAATAGTATAATTCACAGCTTGCCGCTCCGTCAGTCAAAGCTATATCACATGGAATAGCAGTAAATGCGGTGGTTTGAATTAATTCATCATTAAGCTTATATGTTTTTGCTGATATAAACTTTCCGTTCTTATCCTTCATAACGGCATATACGGCAGAATTTAACTTGGGACGTGAAATCAAAAGTTCTTCAATCTCTGAACCATCATCACTTATCTTTAACGGCATATATAAATCACTGTATTCAAGTTTTAATGCCGGAGCATTATCAGATATTTTCCACAAGATATTGAAATCCCAGTCCTGAAATGATGACTGATCCTTCATTTCAGCATCGCTCAAAGCAGAGACTCCTATTGCCGGAGAAACAGTGCCGTCATTTTTCATATAGCATGAAGAAAATTTAGGATTAACATTTGATTTTGAACTTCCCTTAATACTTGCTGCAAAGCCGTTTACGAATGCATTATTATCTGAAGATGTAATATCTGATGCGGAGTAGCAATTGTTCATCTCAGCAAGTACATCTGTTACATTATGATTATTCTGAGATATTTGACCGACCGCACCGCCAATATATCTGTCACTTGTGCTATCGGAGGAAAGACAGTTAATATTTCCTTTCGAATATGAGTTTGATATTTTGCTGTCAATATTCCATCCTGCAATGCCTCCGGCATAAAATGAACCGTCAGAATTTATATCTATATTTCCCGAAAAAGAAGAACATTCTATAACGGAGCGTCTATCAACATTTATATGAAGAATATCAGAGCTGTATACCTCAGATAAATATCCTGCAATGCCTCCGAAATATTTGTTATCGGAAGTATTTCCCGTAATTGTCATATCGGATGTACATCCGTTTATTTCTGAGCCGTATACTTTTGTGGCAATAAATTCATCACTTATTACACCGTAGCTTGTATCATAGGTTAAAAATCTTTTTGTTCTTGCCGAGCCTGCAATACCACCGGCATAAATTGCATTTAAGGCCGATGTGTCTGAAGAAATACTTCCGCTCGATGTTGAATATTTGATTTTTCCGCCGTTTGAATAGCCGCATATTCCGCCTATATATTCACCCGATAATGTAGTT
>USPO01000312.1 GCA_900556575.1 uncultured Eubacteriales bacterium | reverse complement strand
CTGATGCAAAACTGATTTATTCACTTCAGCAGCAAAGATAGCGTCTGATACTTCCATATCGCCTGTCTTTGTGCCTTCCATGTTATATAAAGCCACTTTAGCCATTATATTTCCTCCTTTCCAATAACCTCGATTATGCCTTTACGCTGTTTCTGATTGTAACAAGTCCGCCCTTGTTTCCCGGAATTGCACCTTTTACAAGGATTAAATTCTGTTCAGCGTCGATTTTAACAACCTCAAGATTCTGGACTGTAACTTTTTGAACACCCATGTGTCCCGGAAGTACCTTACCCTTGAAAACTCGTCCAGGGTTTGAGCACATACCCATTGAACCGGAAACTCTCTTTGATTTTGAGCCGTGAGTCATAGGACCTCTGTGTAGACCGTGCTTCATCGGACCGGCAAAGCCTTTACCCTTTGAAATACCGCTTACGTCTACTTTGTCTCCGGCTGCGAAAATGTCAGCCTTAATTTCGTCACCAACATTCAGACTTTCGCAATCATCAAGTCTGAACTCTCTGACATACTTTTTGTTTGCAGTGTCTGCCTTTTTGAAATGACCTAATTGTGGTTTGTTAAGGTGCTTTTCTTTAACGTCACCAAAACCAACCTGTACAGCTTCGTAGCCGTCTGTTTCAACAGTCTTCTTCTGTGTTACTACACATGGACCTGCCATAATAACAGTTACTGGGATAACAACGCCGTTTTCGCCAAAAATCTGAGTCATGCCGATTTTTGTACCTAAAATAGCCTTTTTCATTATTTTTTCCTCCTTAAACAGTTATTGGTATGTGAAAATTCACACATACTTGACCTGCATCATAGAACTTCTCGCTCTACTGCATTTCCGGCATTGGAAATATTCATTTCTTTATTTATACGATATAACTTATTTCTGAGTTACGTCGATATCTACACCTGCCGGTAAATCAATCTTAACAAGTGCTTCCATTGTCTTCTGACCCGGAACCACAATATCGATTAATCTCTTGTGAGTTCTTCTTTCGAACTGCTCACGCGAATCCTTATACTTATGAACTGCTCTTAAGATTGTGATAATTTCCTTATCTGTCGGAAGCGGAATCGGACCTGATACCTTTGCACCTGATCTCTTAGCTACCTCAACGATCTTTTCAGCACTCTGGTCGAGAACTACATGATCATAAGCCTTTAACTTGATTCTGATTTTCTGGTTTGCTGCCATACTATTTCCCTCCTTGTTTAGTTAGTGTTGTAATCTTGCACGACAGCGCCATAGAGAAAATTGTACACATTCCCGGGTGTTTCTTCACACCCCTAAAATAAAACCCGAAATCATCTTTTAACCAAGAGATTTTCGGGCTGCCTATAAGTAGTCAATTTTCGCCGCATTCTTCCTCTGATCGTATGCAGAATACCGCATCTGTATCCCCTCTATGCATACGCATTTTCCCCGCAGCATATGACACAGGTTTAGTGCCGCAGAGCAGAAAAATATTGTAGCGTGACTGTCGCCCGGTTTCATGAATCGGACATGCTCCCTCGAAAAACCGTCTTTTTTCAGACGCAACCTCCGAGTTCTTCGCTTGTCTATGTGTCACAACACTTATATTGTACCACAGATTAAGAAAAAAGTCAATAGTTTTGCTTCATTTTTTTGATAAAATCATAAACAAACGTAAAAAAGAAATGCACCTCATTATAGTGCATTTCTTCTAACCTGATTTTTCAGCTATAATTTATATACAAAGCCGTCTTTATCTAATATTTAATATTTCACAGCAATGCACTATATATTCATAAATTCATTATACAGAAGTTTCACATACAATCAATAAATATTTCTTTATTCATCGTCATCATCAATTATTTTTAAAATCGGATGTTTAATTTCATGTGCCTGAAGTGCCGTAACTGCAATCGCATCCGCTATCTCATCAGCTGTACATCCTCTTGATAAATCATTTACCGGCAAAGCCAGCCCCTGCATTATAGGACCTATGACCTGTGCACCGCCCAAACGCTGCACAAGCTTATGGCTTATATTTCCTGAATTCAAATCAGGGAATATCAAAACATTCGCTCTTCCTCCCACCCTTGAGTTTTTTATCTTTATATTTGCCACATATTCATCAATTGCAGCATCCAGCTGCATTTCTCCGTCAACATTAAGGTCCGGACATTTACTTTTTGCTCTCCATGCGGCTTCCTGCATTTTGCTTACAACCGAATTAGTATCTTTTCCGTATGTAGTATATGAAAGCATTGCTACTTTCGCTTCTTCGCCGACAAAACTCTCAAAAGTCTCGGCACTTGAAATAGCAATATCCGCTATTTGCATTGCATTTGGATTTACATTCACAACACAGTCCGCAAATGCATATACCCTATCTTCACTCATATTCATAAGAAATGATGTTGATACAAGCGATACTCCTTTTGCAGTTTTAATTACCTGCAAAGCCGCACGCATAACATCCGCAGATGAAGTAATACAGCCGCATACCATTCCATCTGCTGCTTCTGTCTTTACCATGAGAGTTGCAAAATACAGCGGTGTTTTTACAAGTCTCACCGCCTGTTCCTCCGTTAGTCCTCTTTTCTTTCTCAAATGGGGGTGTAGCAAAACAGTGATTTTGCTACACTCCCTCTTGTTTTTATACAATTT
>USPO01000311.1 GCA_900556575.1 uncultured Eubacteriales bacterium | reverse complement strand
GATAGAACAACATTATCATTTAATCTTCCCTCATTTGAAAATTTCCTAAGCTTCTTTGCCTGTTCAATGGACGGTGATACTTCTTCGGACTTTATTGCCTTTACAACCTCCGACTGCTCCTTTGAGCCAAGGTATGATAATTCAACGGCTGCGTTCATTGCTATTTCTTTATTATCTACCTTTTCAAGCAACGGATCAATTAAATTTGTCAATCGTATGTAGCGTTGTATTTGTCTTGGACTGTCCTCTGTTTCTTTTGATAAATTTACATCAGAACGAGTACCAACTAAATTCGTGCCAACTTGGCACAAATTATTCTTAGACGGTCTTCCTGCCTTTCTCTTAATAGCCTCCATTTTTAAACGATAAGCATAAGCTTTTTCACTCGGCAGGATATTTTCTCTCTGAAGATTACTATCCACAAGCAAAATTGTTGCCGTATCATCATCTAAATCCTTAACAACAACAGGGACCTCCTTTATGCCTGCTATCTCGCACGCTTTCACACGTCTGTGTCCGGACAGTATCTCATATCCTCCGTCCTTATGCAGTCTTGCTATTATCGGTGATAATACTCCGCTCTCTCTTATACTGTCTGCAAGTTCATACATACTTTCATCCATGAGAACCTTGAACGGCTGTTCTTCAAACGGCTTTAACTCTGATATTTGAACAGGTATAATTTCCTCGGTCTTTCTTTCCTCGTCCGTCTTGAATAAGTCATCGTATGATGTCAGAGCTATGTTTAACTTTTTGTTTTTCACTGCTTATTACCTCCTTGGTTAAATTTCTGTATGCTTCGGCTGCCTTACCATTTTTATCATATGCATAAATGCTTTTTCCTGTTGCAGATGTTTCTGCTGCTCTTACCGACAGCGGAATTTCCGTTTTAAATATTTTAAGCCTGCTCCCATATGTATCTCTTATCAGACTTGATATTCCCTTTGCAAAATTGGTTCTGCTGTCTACCATTGTCAAAAGTATTCCGCCGATTTTTAGGTTCGGGTTTATCTGCCTTTTAACCTTTGTAACTGTTCTCATCAGCTGTTCCAGTCCCTTTGCAGGCAGAAAATGTGCCTGTACAGGGATTATGACCTCATTTGATGCAACAAATGCATTGATTGTGAGCATACCAAGCGATGGTGTACAGTCAAGTATGACGTAATCATATCTGTCCTTAACTGTGTCGATGTAGTTCTTCAGCACTCTTTCTCGGCTCATAGTATTCACTAAAGCCGTTTCTATGCCCGATAATTCAATGTTTGACGGTATAACGTCTATGCCCTCTTCATGACGCAGTATGCCCTCATTAGGCTTTAACGGCTGTTCCTCCATTATCTTCTGCATTAAGGTTGAAAGTGTCTTGTCCATATTATCTGGATTTCTGTAACCTAAGCTTTCTGTCAGATTTGCCTGTGCATCACAGTCAACTACCAAAACTTTCTTACCCTCATTTGCAAGTCCTATTCCCAAATTTACAGCTGTTGTGGTTTTCCCCACTCCGCCTTTTTGGTTCGCTATCGCTATTACCTTACTCATTTCTTCTGTCACCTCCGTAGAAATCGTTGTTTATTCGGTTTGATAGGGCTGTCCCTGCTGTCAGCGAGATATTATACAGGGCAGTTATCAAGTATGCTTTTGGATTTTTAATCTTGTAATATATCTTGCCAAATTCAATTAAAAATGCGTCCAAATTCTCGTATGTAATCTGCCCATACCTTATCCTAACCAATGCAGTCGGTATCTTGTTGCCCTCAATCTCGTAGTACGGTATATTTATCAGCATTACATCTGCCATTACGTTCACAATGTTATTGATTATATCGGGATTGTTTATGCTTACAAGGCTGTCATAGTCTATCTGCTTTTTTATTTGCATAATTGTTTGATTATATTTATCCATCAATCCATCATTCTCATCAATCTGCTGTTTTTGCTGTTCTCTAATCAACGTACTGCGTTGGATAGGATTGATTGGATTGATATTATTCAAATCATTTTTTCTCTCTTTATTATCACTAACCTCAGTATTATTAATATTATTATAATTAGATTCTGATTTCAGTAATGTTGGAGTTTCAGAAATCGAAATGCTGTCTTTCTGTTTTTCAAAATCTCTTACTTCTTCACTGCTATTCTCAGCATCTGTATTTACAGCTTTTTCACTGTCTTCAGCTGTAATTTCATTGACTTCACTGTCTGTATCAGGTAATTCCTGAACCGATGAATCATCACAGATTTCGATTTTCGAACTGCTTGCATTATTCTCTTTAAATGAGTTTTTCGGATTTTCCTCACCTATGAACTTTTTAACATATATCAAATCAGGCTTGCCCTGTCCACGTCTGACACGCTCTATTAAGCCTACACCTTTTTTTGTATCAAGCTCGGCAGCAAGCTTTGTTGCCTTTTCCGTAGCACAATTCATTGTTTTCATAATATCCTTTATAGTATAATAGATGTATGCTCTATTATTTTCATCCACCCATCCGTTCTTCAAAGACAAACTCAAGCGATTAAGCATAAGAGCATACAAAATCTTAGCACTGTCAGACAGCTTTCTAAATCTCTTTTCAGTCATAAGCACTTTAGGTATACGATAAAATGTATACTGCTCTGATTCGTTTCCATAGTGATAATCAAACTG
>USPO01000310.1 GCA_900556575.1 uncultured Eubacteriales bacterium | reverse complement strand
GCAAAGGCAAGAGGTCAGGAATTTAATAAGAAGCTTGTCAGCGTAATCGGTGATTCGACATTTATGCATTCGGGTATTACCGGACTTGTTGATATTGTTTATAATAAGGGAAATAACACGGTTATTATTCTTGATAACTCAATCACAGGTATGACAGGTCATCAGGATAACCCGACAACCGGATTTACAATCCGCAAGGAGCCGACAAAACAGGTAAATCTTGTTGCATTATGCAAATCAATCGGAATTGAACATATTGTTGTTGCAGATCCGTTTGATGTAAAGAATTTTGAAAAGGTTGTAAAGGAAGAAACAGAGCGTGAAGAGCCGTCGGTTATCATCGCTCAGAGACCGTGTGCATTACTTCCGAATATGAGAAAGACATATAACGGCTTATGCGAGATAACAGATAAGTGTAAGAAATGTAAAGTCTGTATGAAGCTTGGATGTCCGGCAATTTCACTCGTGGACGGTGCTGTTAAGATTGATGCTACACAGTGTAACGGATGCGGACTTTGTGTAAATGTATGTCCGTTCCATGCAATAGAAAAGGTAAAATAAGGTTTGCGAAAGGAGAAAATGTTAAGATGAATATTATGATAGTAGGAGTCGGCGGACAGGGTACTCTTCTTGCAAGCCGTATTTTAGGCGGAGCCGCTATAAAGAAAGGCTATGACGTTAAGGTCAGCGAGGTTCACGGAATGAGCCAGAGAGGCGGAAGCGTTGTTACATATGTAAAATTCGGCGATAAGGTGTATTCACCGATTATAGATAAAGGCGAGGCTGATTTGGTTCTTGCGTTTGAATTGCTTGAGGCATACAGGGCATTGCCGTTCGTAAAGAAAGACGGAAAGATACTTGTAAACCGTCAGCAGATGAATCCGATGCCGGTAATTACGGGTGCTATGGAGTATCCGGAGAAGATTGAGGAAAAGCTTAAAGAAAAGGTTCATGTGACAGCTGTAGATGCACTCCCGCTTGCGGAAGAAGCAGGAACAATCAAGGCTGTAAACGTTGTTCTTATCGGACTCCTTGCAAAGAAGATGGATATTGAAAAAGAAGTATGGATTGAGGTTATTAAGGAATTTGTTCCGGAGAAATTCCTCGATATGAACTTAAAGGCATTTGAACTTGGATATAATTATAACTAATAGTTGAAGGTAAAGGGGCGGATTATCGCAGTATTGTCTTCGCAGACTATTAATTATAAGTGCGGTAATTTGTCCTTTATTTTATATAAGTGCAGCAGTGCCGTTAGAATGGCGGCAGAAGGAGAAACATATGAAGTATTTTCAGCCGGAAATAGAATGTATGGATCGTGAATCCATCCGTAAAAATCAGCTTGAAAACCTCAAAAAGCAGGTTAAACGAGTTTATGAAAATGTACAGATGTATCGTGAGCGTATGGATGAAATGGGTGTAAAGCCGGAAGATATTCAGGAGCTTGAGGATATTGCAAAGCTTCCGTTCACGACAAAGCAGGATTTGAGAGATTATTATCCGTTCCAACTTTTTGCAGTACCTAAGAAGGATATTGTAAGAATTCATGCCTCATCGGGTACAACTGGAAAGCAGATAGTTGCCGGATACACGAGAAATGACCTTGACCAATGGTCGAATGGATTTGCGCGTCAGCTTGTTGCAGCAGGTGCGGATGAGAAGTCAAGAGTGCAGGTGTCATACGGCTACGGATTGTTTACGGGCGGTCTTGGTGCGCACCAGGGTGCGGAGAAAATAGGTGCAATGGTAATTCCGACTTCATCGGGAAATACTGAAAGACAGATTAGATTTATGTGTGACCTCGGAAGTACACATCTTTGCTGTACACCGTCGTATGCAATGTATTTGGCAGAGACGGTAAAGGAAATGGGCGTAAAGAATCAGCTTAAGTTAGAGGCGGGTATATTTGGTGCAGAGCCTTGGACAGAGGAAATGCGTAAGCAGATTGAAGAGGGTCTTGGATTGAAGGCATATGATGTATATGGTCTTACAGAGATTATGGGGCCCGGTGTTTCGTATGAATGCAGCGAACAGGCAGGTATGCATATATGTGAGGATATGTTTATTGCCGAGATTATAGATCCGGATACCGGCGAAGTATTGCCGGAAGGCTCATTCGGCGAACTTGTATTTTCAACGATTACGAAGGAAGGTCAGCCGCTGTTAAGATACAGAACAAGAGATTTGTGTATGCTTGATTACACACCGTGTAAATGCGGAAGAACTCATGTAAGAATGAAGAAGCCGGCAGGCAGAACAGACGATATGCTGATTATCCGCGGTGTAAATGTATTCCCGTCACAGATTGAAGAGGTTCTCTTAAAGAACAGTATAGAGGTTTCACCGAATTATCAGATTATTGTAGACCGTGTGAATAATACAGATACATTTGATATAAATGTAGAATTAAGTCCGAAGTTTAACGGTGATGTTGAGGCTGAAAAGAGAAGCCTTGAAAATCAGCTGCGTTCAACTCTCGGTATCGGTGCAAAAATTCATTTGCTGCGTCCGAAATCAATTCCGAGAAGTGAAGGTAAGGCAAAGAGAGTTATTGATAATCGTAACTTGCACGATTAAGTTTTGTTTTGATGCCGGAATGGGGCTGTAGCAAAATGCACAGAACGCATAAAGCGAATAAAACAAAGTAAATA
>USPO01000309.1 GCA_900556575.1 uncultured Eubacteriales bacterium | reverse complement strand
ATCCGAATTTCTGTCATATAAAGAAACGTTTTATCGTTTCTGTTCTTCATCTTTTGATGAATGACAAGAACTCTGCACTGTTCATTTTTCAATGTACAAATTAATTCTTTTCGCCATCGCTTTTCAACGATAACTTCTTTATTATATCATAACTCTTTGTGTTTGTCAAGTCTTTTTTAAAACTTTTTTAAAATATTTTTTCAAACATTTTAAAAGTCTTAATCAACTTAATTACCACTTGGTGTTATGACCTGTTGCCAATCTCGCTGACAACGAATATTATTATACCATAATTTCAGAAAAAGTCAAGGGGTTTTATTTTAAAATAATATACAAATATCTATTGACATATCACTCTCATTCTGTTAAAATATATAATGTGAACGATTGATGAATTTCATTGCATACATATGGCACTATCCGCCGCCCAAAAAGCAAAACGGATATATAGATTTTAACCAACAATAAAACTGCGTCAATGTATGAAATGAAAATTATCCGCAATAAAAATTTTGTTTTATAAAGAGAGGGAAAGTTTTATGAAAACAAAAGTATCATCCGGAGCCGCCGAAAAAAAGGCGAAATCATCTCCGGGAATTATGTTCTATCTAAAGCGGGACTGGCAGCTGTATGTACTGATATTATTCCCGCTGCTGTTTGCAATAGTATTTAAGTTTCTGCCGATGCTCGGACTTTCTATTGCATTTTTAGACTACAAGCCGATACGCGGATTTTCCGGTTCGGAATTTATCGGTTTTGATGTCTTTAAGCAAATATTCACTTCAAAGGATTTCTATATTTCGTTAAGAAACACCCTTGTACTGAATTTGCTCGATTTGGCGGCAGGTTTCCCCGCCCCAATCATTCTTGCAATACTGCTCAATGAAATAACCTGCAAATGGTATAAGAAGCTTACGCAGACGGTTTTATATCTGCCTCACTTCCTTTCGTGGGTTATAATCGCAGGACTTGCATATCAGCTCTTTTCGCCGCAATCCGGCTTTGTAAACGTAATGATTCAGCGTATGGGCGGAAATATGGTGCCGTTCCTCACCGAAAAATATCATTGGGTTGTAAGCTATATATTAATAGGAGTATGGCAGAGCATGGGCTGGGGTACCATTATTTATCTTGCCGCTATAACATCTATAAGCGGTGACTTGTACGAGGCAGCCACCGTCGACGGTGCAGGCAGATGGAGAAAGATATGGAACATCACACTTCCATGCATTAAACCGACAATTGTTGTAATGCTCATAATGGCACTCGGACGTATAATGGGTTCAAACTTTGAACGTCCGTATACGTTATCAAATCCTATGGTAACGGAGTTTTCCGACGTAATCGCAACATACGTTTACAGAATGGGACTCCAGCAGAACCGTTACAACATAGCCACCGCAGTAGGCTTGTTCCAGTCGCTCGTAGGCGTTGTCCTTGTTCTTGCGGCTGACAAGTTCTCAAAACTTATCGGTGAAGACGGAATTGTATAAGAAGGAGCGTGATATAAAATGAAAATCAAAAAATCAATCGGCGACATAATTGCCGATATAATCATATACATAATCGTGGGACTGCTCTCTCTTATATGTATAATACCATTTATACACGTTCTCGCCGTTTCCATAAGCGGAGATTCCGAGGTATATGCCAATAACGTATGGCTGATACCGAAAGACATCAATTTAAATGCATATAAGGTAGTTGTAAAAGATCCGTCAATGATGCATTCTCTTGTATATACAGTCATTGTAACCGTATTGTTTACGGCTTTGGGAATGTTTCTTACAATCTGTGCAGCCTATGCCCTTTCCCGTGAACGTCTGAAAGGCAGAAAAGTATTGAACGTAATATTTATAATTACAATGTACTTCTCCGCCGGTGTAATTCCGGAGTACCTTCTTATAGACAGGCTAAATCTGCTTGATACAACCGCCGCCCTTGTACTTCCGCTTGCATTTTCAGCATACAATATGATAATTTTAAGAACAGCAATGCAGGCACTCCCCAAGAGTCTTGAAGAAGCGGCACAGCTTGACGGCTGCAATGATTTCAGAATACTTATTCAGATAATGCTGCCGTTATGTATACCTACCCTTGCAACACTTACACTGTTCTATGCCGTAGGAAGATGGAATGCGTTCCAGGATGCACTTTACTATATACAGTCTGACGCATTGAAGCCTCTGCAGCTTAAACTTTACAACCTTGTAAACGCATCAGGCTCGACCGGTGCATTATCTCAAGAAGCGGGCGGAGGAGAACAGCAGGCTGCCGAGGTAGTAAAATCAGCTACAATAATGTTTGCTACTATCCCTATCATCATTGTATACCCGTTTGTACAAAGATATTTTGTAAGCGGTGTTATGATAGGTGCCGTAAAGGGATAAGTTTTCTGAAAATGTCCAGGAGCATTTTCAATCTCAATAATGTAATCTATATAAAAAAGAAAGGAATATAAAACCATGAACATCAAAAAAGCAGCAGCATTCGTGCTTTCAGTTGCCACCGCCGTTACAATGCTCGGCGGCTGCGGAGGAAGCAAAAAGAGTGCGGACACAAAGGAAATAATGTCACGAGAAAATGTGGCAGAATACAAGTATCCGGAACAGATAGAGCTTAAGATTCCGGTATATGACAGAGGTACAGCCGGACAGGC
>USPO01000308.1 GCA_900556575.1 uncultured Eubacteriales bacterium | reverse complement strand
ATGCTTTCGGTTTTCTTTTAGATTGTATATATTCAAGTTAGCTGCCTCCATTTAAGATATAATTATAAATTAATTTTTATACTATGATATAATTATAGCAATGAATTATTGATAAGTCAACAGTTAATAAAAATAAGTGAACGGTATAGATTAATATTATTTTTGCCGCTATTTATGTTTACTTGCAGCTCATACATAATATGCTGAAATAATGATATTTTATGCTGAAATAATATAAGATTTATTTTTGTTTTTATGCTATAATATTATTATCGGTTAGATATTATCTAATTAATCATATAATAAAACGGAGGAATAGATATGAGTTTTTATGAACATGATAATATGCTGTATTTAATGCATGAAGGAGAATTGGTTCGCTTATCTGCGTGCGGAAAGGATAGTATAAGATTTCAGGCATCACCAAATTGCAGAATCAAGGAATGTAATTTTACTTTAATGCCGCAGAATATGAAGGCGAATATTTCTGTTTCGGACAGCTTTGCGGCTATAACAAACGGAAAAATGACAGCAAAACTTTACAGCAACGGAAGAGTGGAATTCTATTTTAAGGGTAAAAAAATTCTTCGTGAAAAAAGCGAGCTGACATTTGACCATCAAATAAGGAATTATCGAAATAATGCAAGCGGTTTATGGAAGGCAAGAGTTACATTTGAGGCGAATGGTAATGAACATTTCTATGGTATGGGGCATGAGGCAACGGATTGCTTTGATTTAAAGGGATGTACTATTGACTTACGTCATGTGAATGCAAAATGTACAATTCCATATGTGTACTCGTCTCTCAGATATGGATTTCTGTGGAATTTACCGTCAACAGGAGTGTGTGAGCTTGCGAATAACAGGACACGTTGGGTAAGTGACAGCACACATCAAATTGATTATGTGGTTATTGGCGGAGAGCCGAAACAGGTGTGTGAAACACTTTCGGACCTGACCGGTCACGCTCCGAAAATTCCGAATTGGGCATTGGGATTTTGGCAGAGCAGACTTCGATATGAAACACAGGATGATGTATTGAAGGTGGCACAAAAATATAAGGATTTAAATATACGGCTGTCAGTTATAGTTATAGATTATTTCCACTGGACAGAACAGGGAGATTATAAATTTGATCCTCAGTATTGGCAAAATCCAAAAGAAATGGCGGATAAGCTTCATGATATGGGAATAAAGCTTATGGTTTCCATGTGGCCGACAATAAATGAAAACAGTGAAAACTATAATGAAATGCTGAAAAACAATATGCTTATAAGAACAAGAAACGGACAGAACAGAGTCTTTAATTTTTATGGTCAGCAGGCGGAAATTGACCCTACAAACCCGATGACAAGAGAATTTGTATGGAATAAGCTAAAAGAAAATTACATAGATAACGGAGTGGACTTGCTTTGGTTTGATGAGGCAGAGCCGGAAATTCATCCGGAGCATTTTGATAATTTAATAATGTATGAGGGGAATGGCGATGAAATCGGATTAATGTATCCATATTACTATGCACAGCTTGTATATGATGGAATGAAAAAAATGGGTAATGATGATTTTGTTACATTATCACGCTGTGCATATACCGGCGCACAGCGCTTTGGAACACTTATCTGGTCGGGCGATATTCCATCTACATTTGAAAGTCTTAGAATGCAGGTGAAATCGGGATTAAACATGAGTATGTGTTCAATTCCGTGGTGGACAACGGATATAGGCGGCTTTTACGGGGCGGATATTGAGTCTGATTATTTCAGGGAGCTTATAGTAAGATGGTTTCAATACGGAGTTTTTTGTCCGGTGCTGCGTCTGCATGGCAGCAGAAACGGTCATGACAGAACAAGGGATATAAAAGAACCTACAGGAGCGGATAACGAAATATGGAGCTTTGGAGAACGTAATTTTAAAATATTAAAGGATTTGATTCTTCTTAGAGAAAGGTTAAAGCCTTATATAAAAAAGCATATGGATATAGCTTCTGAAAAGGGTTATCCTGTAATGCGTCCGATGTTTTTTGATTATCCGAATGATGAGGTATGCTATACAATAGGGACTCAATATATGTTTGGTGATGATATAATCTTTGCCCCTATAACAGAGCAGGGGGGTACAGAAAAAAATGTATATCTTCCCGAAGGTGAATGGGTTTTGACGAAAGATAAGAAAAAATATTCGGGAAATGCATGGTATGATATAACAGCTGAAATAAATGAATTTATAGCGTTTGTCCGAGAAGGGGCAGAGGTGTTAAATGCATTTTAAGCAAATAAGTGCAGAAAATTGGGAGAGTACAGAGATCGCTGCTCTCCCAGTTTATTTTATTGGGGGTGATATATGAAAATAAAAGAGAATGAGTTACAGTTTCTTTGTTATTTTGTACAAAAATTGTATAAAAAATTTGTGTAAATATCCAAAAAATTAATATTGCCCTTTATTTTTTTATTCAAATATAGTATAATATAAGAGCAGTATTTGTAGAGCGGAAGCTAAAATGTACATTAAAAAACAATGTTTTCATGTAACAAGGAAGGTAGGTAACAAATGGAAACAAATCTTGCACAAACACAGGTGGTAATGATTATTGCCCTTGTTTTGTTTGCACTGGGTATGGTTTTAATAGGTTTAAAAAGTGCACACAAGACAAAAACTATTGATGGA
>USPO01000307.1 GCA_900556575.1 uncultured Eubacteriales bacterium | reverse complement strand
TCGTTGCACTCATATCCAAGCTTGGAGAAACGCACAGCCTTTGCAGGTTTATGCTCCTTGAGATAGCTTTTAAAGCTTGCAGAGGTCACGCTTTCTCCTGCCTTGACCTCAATTGGAATAATATCCATTCCGTTCTGTACTATAAAGTCAATCTCATTTGTGGCAGTGGGAGCATAATATTTCGGCTCTGTATCGTATAGCGATTTTATCTGCTGTAAAACATAGTTTTCTGTCAATGCACCTTTGAATTGATAATCAGATTTGAGCAGAATTGCTTCGTTGCTGATTGCTGCCATGTGCTTCATCAATCCCACATCAAACATAAACAGCTTGAAGTGATTTAACTGCTCGTATGCTTTAAGCGGATGCTCAGGCTTGCTTACATTATATATTCGCAAAACTATACCTGCCGATACCAGCCACTCAATAGCCTCCTCAAACTCCCTTGCTCTTGCCCCTTCATGGACACAGCCGTAAACGAATTTCTCGTTATCCTTTGAAAGCTGCGTTACAAGGCTTCGGAACACCATTAAAATTCTTCCGCTGTTCACCTTGCCGTTGTGCTTGGAGAAGTCATTTTCATATAATTCAATCAATTCCTGCTGGATACGGGAGATTTCGGCAGGGTCCTTGTGTGTGATCCATGACTGCACACATTCGGGCATACCGCCTATTATCAGATAAAAATTATATGCGTCAAGAAGTTTTTGGTGAAAAATTTCCTCAATATGCTGTCCTTTTTCAATGCTGTTATAGTATGAATACAGTCCCTCGTCCATTGCGGCAAGAAACTCATCAAAGGTCATAGGACTGATATTCAGAAGATTTACTTTGCCCACGGGGTATGACTTTGGCTTTGCAAGCAGAGTACCAAGCAGACTTCCTGCTGAAATAATATGATACTCGTTTGCCTTTTCGCAGAAATATTTAAGAGAGTTCAGAGCCTCGGAGCATTCCTGCACCTCATCAAATATAATCAGATGCTTTTCAGGAAGAATCTTTTTGCCCTTAATAAGTCCGAGTAACTCAATAATTCTATGGGGATTTTTGTTTGTTTCAAAAATAGATTTCAATTCGTCCTCTTCATCGAAGTTGAAGTAGAATGTATCTTCATAGTAAAGCCTGCCGAACTCCTCCATAAGCCATGTTTTTCCAACCTGTCTTGCACCTTTCAGCACAAGCGGCTTACGGTCATTACTTTTTTTCCATTGCAAAAGCTGTTCAATCACATTGCGTTTCACATAATCACGCCCCTTACAAACATTATTATACCACTTTTTGATGAATATATCAATAGTGTTTTACACATTTTCTGAAATGTTTTCGAGCTAATTTTACACATTATCTGGAAATGCACTTGTACTTAATTACATTGCAATGAAAAATGAATACATAAAAAAGAACAACCTATTGACATCTGATGAGATTTGAAACAGCATTTCTTAGAAATGCTCCCGATATTTCCAAATGAATAGCTGTTAAAAGAGAGTGGGTTTATGCTGCTCTCTTTTTTATATACTGTGGTTATCATATTTTCAGAAGCATTCCGAAAAAAATAATGATGCTACAAGCACTCACTTGGTTTTTGAGGGCTTACTTTTCTTTTCGGGTTTACAACCGGTTCCTTTAGGCATAGTTTGAGCAAGCTGTTTGATGGCTTCAAAAGCTGCATCAATGTATATTTTTTCAAAAGCGTCCATGTCGGAGGGCTTGTGAACAACGATATGTATAGGTTTTGATGTTCTCATAATGCACACCCGACTTTCTTATTGCAGAGTACACAAACATCTGCGGAAGGGGAGGTGTGCATAACTGTTGGACGCTCATTCAGATGGGCATAGCTGTACTGTAAAAATGTTTTCATGATGATTTACCTCGCAGTCAATATACTGTCATAAATTTTGAATATAAAATAGTGTCAAACACTTTCGGATAAACAAAAAAGCATGAAACAATATACTTTAAAAAGTATATAATTTCATGCTCAAAATTATCTTAAATTCGAGTCATGCCTTAGCGAAGGGCAATTCTCTTTTTGTGAACCTAAGACGTAGTCAACGAAAGCCGCAAATTAATGCGTATAGAACTAAAGCATCAAAATAATGCATATAGAACCTTAAATATAATTGTACTCGGATTTTGAGTTTTATCAAGCGCTTTTAGAATATTTCATCAAATTATCACATTAAAATTTTTGCGAAATCTATTGCATTTTACCTGAAGTATATGTTATACTGACGATATACCAATAATTAGGCGTTTGACATAATTTGACAGAAAATATATTGTATGGGAGGGAATCATTTAAGTGAAAAGAATAGCAATCTATTCAAGAAAATCCAAGTTTACAGGCAAAGGCGACAGCATTGAGAATCAGATCGAAATGTGCAGGGAATACATACGAATGCACTTTCCCGATTCAGAACAGCTTGGCATCTCCGTATATGAGGACGAATGAGTTTCAGGCAAAAATCTTGACAGACCGCAGTTTAAAAGGTTTATGAGCGTTGAAGAAAGCGAGCCTTTTGACTGTTTTATCGTATATCGTCTTGACAGAGTAAGCAGAAATGTAGGTGACTTTTCGGGATTGATCGAAAAGCTCAATTCCTTAGGGACAGCTTTTATCAGCATCAAGGAGCAGTTTGACACAACAACACCTATGGGTA
>USPO01000306.1 GCA_900556575.1 uncultured Eubacteriales bacterium | reverse complement strand
TGCACTTACTAAGCTTTCTCTTCCTCCAAGTACCTTTATATCAGTGTCAGCAAGCTTTATTTTTAATTCTGCCGCCTTTTTCTCATCCATAACGCATACAAGCTCAGGAGAGAATTCTCTTGCCTGAGCTTCAAGAAGCTTTATATTCGAGTTTGCTGTTATTGCGGCAACTTTTATTTCAGGATATTCACGCACAACCTCAAGAGTTTGTGTTCCTATTGAACCTGTTGACCCTAAAATAGTTATTCTTTTTACCATTGTTTGCCTCCGAAATGCAATTTTATACAAGGCTGTAGAAAAATAGCGCAGAACAAATGAAACGAAGGGCTCAGCCCTTTGCCCGAAGGCGTACGATGGTACGTCGAGGGTTTCGTTTCGTTCATAGCATAAAGCGAATTCCCTTTGTTTTATTCGCTTTATGCGGTCTGTGCATTTTGCTACAGCCTCTTTTTATGCTATATAGCTTATTATATAGTATACCATAGGTGTAATTAATATTACACTATCAAAGCGATCCATAAATCCGCCGTGTCCGGGGAATATCTTTCCGTAGTCCTTTACACCGCAATCACGCTTTATTGCCGATGCGGCAAGATCTCCAAGCTGTGATACTACAGATGCCGCAACCCCTATTGCTCCTATTTTTATATATCCGCCGATTCCCGACAATCCTCCTATCGTACTTCCTATCACGGTTGTTACGAACAGCAGAATTTGGCAGCAAAGCATTGCGGAAACAATTCCTCCGACCGAACCTTCGACCGTCTTTTTGGGACTCACACGAGGAATAAGCTTGTGCTTTCCTAAAAATGAACCAGCAAAAAATGCTCCCGTATCAGAACCCCATGCACTGATAAATACAATAAGCATTGCCGGTATTCCATATTCACACCTCATAAGTGCAATATACGGCATAAAAACAGAAACATAAAGTGTCATCATTCCAACTGCAAAAACCTCTTTAAAATCAACATTACCATGAAGAACAACAGCAATTATCATAAAAAGACTTATGGCAGCTGATATAAAAAATCCGGCATGAGCAGGAATTGCTACTCCGCCTATAAATACACCTACACCACAAATGTACGAAAGTATCTTCAATATATTTGATTTGGTTATAATATGGTTACATTCATAAAGCATAGCCACAGCAACCAACCCCAAAGCAAATTTTAATATAATCGGATCACATACTATCACCGCCGCAAAAACAGCCAACGCCACAACGGAGGTAATAACTCTTGTCATCATTAATAAATCACCCCTTAAAAGTGTTCGATTACCAAATAATCGGGCTTTTTCAAAACACACTTAAATCAGCCCAAATCAATAGCTTAAATTCCGCCGAAGCGCCTGCCTCGTCCCTGATAATCAATTATCGCTTTATGTAAATCTGCTGGTTTGAAATCAGGCCAAAGCTTATTTGTAAACCACATTTCGGCATAGCTTACCTGCCAAAGCATGAAATTTGATAATCTCATTTCACCGCTTGTTCTGATAAGCAAATCAACATCAGGCTGACCGGCTGTATAAAGTCCGCTGTCAATATCTGTCGCTGTGATTTCATCAATGTTCTTTTCTCCGTCTTTTACCTTTTGTGCAATTTCCTTTGCCGCATGAACAAGTTCCTCACGACCGCCGTAATTCAAGGCTATATTCATAACTATACCAGTATTATTCTTTGTAAAATTTTCGGTTTTAATTATCTGCCTCTGCATTTCCTCTGAAAGCTCTTTTCTTGAACCTATTGCCCTAATTACAACATTTTCTCCGGCAAGCGTTTTCTCTGCGTTTACAAGATAGTCCATGAGCAAATCCATAAGATAATCAACCTCTGCCTGAGGTCTTGACCAGTTTTCAGTTGAAAATGCATAAACAGTTGCATATTTTATACCCAGATTATTTGCCTCAGTAATTATCTTTTTTAAAGACTCTGCTCCCGCTTTATGACCTGCACTTCGCGGAAGTCCTCTTTTTTTTGCCCATCTTCCGTTACCGTCCATTATAAACCCGATATGCTTAGGAAGATTATTCATGTCTATCTCATGCTTTATTTTTTTGTTTTTATTAAATAAACCCATTCAATCTCCATTCTGCCGCCGAGCGGCCATATAAATTAAATCCAATACACCGGAACTCATAAAATACCCTCTTCTGTACAGGTAATTAAAATATAACTTGTACAGGTGCCATCCTTCTTTAAGGCTGCAGGCTTCCATAAACCATACCTTTTTAGCAAAGCAAGAGTATTTTCCGATTTAAAGTTTATTAAAAAAGGGCGGAGCATGAAGCCTCCGCCCTCATTAATTGCCGATTAAACTTCAAGAATTTCCTTTTCCTTGTCCGCACAAATTTCATCAACAACCTTGATGTACTTATCTGTGAGTCCCTGGATATCCTTTTCTATTCCCTTAAGATCATCCTCGGTAATCTCATTGTTCTTCTTCTGAGCCTTGTATGCATCCATTGCATCACGTCTCGCATTACGAACCTGTACTTTTGCTTCCTCTGTATACTTCTTAACAAGCTTTACAAGTTCTTTTCTTCTTTCTTCTGTTAATTCTGGGAATGCAAGTCTTATTACTTTCCCATCATTGTTTGGGTTTATTCCAATGTCTGATGCTAATATTGCTTTTTCTATTTCTTTTAATACACTCATGTCCCATG
>USPO01000305.1 GCA_900556575.1 uncultured Eubacteriales bacterium | reverse complement strand
CTTAATGCATTCCGTTCATATGAATGCGAACTTGTAGGTGTTGATGTGGACAGTGATGGAATGAACATGGAAAAACTCGAAGAAGCATTAAAGAATAATGACGGAGTTAAGTTTATTTATACAATTCCGACATTCCAGAACCCTACAGGTACAACAATGTCACTTGAAAAGAGAAAAAAGCTTCTTGAGCTTGCATCAAAGTATAATGTTCTTGTTCTTGAGGACAATCCTTATGGAGATTTACGTTTCTCAGGTGAAGATGTTCCGACGTTAAAATCACTTGATACAGAAGGCAGAGTTATATATGCAGGTTCATTCTCGAAGATTTTATCACCGGGTATGAGATTGGGATATATAATAGGAAATCCTGTTTTACTTGAAAAGATTGAAATGCTTAAGCAGGTAAATGATGTTCATACTCCGATGCTTACACAGCTTATGTGTGTCGAGTTTATGAAGAAGTATGACATTGACAAGTATATCGAAAAGAACAGAAAGCTTTACGGTGAAAAGTGCAAAGCAATGGTTGATGCAATGGAAAAGTATTTCCCGAAGGGAAAGGTTGAGTGGGTAACTCCGGAAGGCGGTATATTCCTTTGGTGTAAGTGTCCGACAATTGATGATATTGCTCCGATTGTTGATAAGTGTCTTGAAAAGAAGGTAGCTATCGTTCCAGGTTCAAATTTTGCACTTGATATAAAGGCTAAGAATAATCAGTTCCGTCTCAATTACTCATCTGCACCTATTGAAAAGATTGTTGAGGGAATTAAGCGTTTGGGCGAGGTTCTTACAGAAAATCTCTAATTATTACAGAAGATTAATAAAAAAGAAATTGAAGGGAATTTAGCAAAATGAATGATAAGAAAATTATATTTTCCGGAGTTCAGCCGTCAGGAAATCTGACACTCGGAAACTACCTCGGTGCTATTAAGAACTGGGTAAGTCTTCAGGATGAATATAATTGTATTTATGCGATGATGGATTTGCATACAATTACAGTTCGTCAGACACCGGCAGATGTAAGACGAAGAACTCTTGAGGTTCTGGCTCTTTACATTGCGGCGGGTATAGACCCGGAAAAATCCATATTGTTTATACAGTCACAAAATCCGGCTCATGCACAGCTCAGTTGGATATTGAATTGTTATACATATATGGGTGAACTCCAGAGAATGACACAGTTTAAGGATAAGTCCGCACGTCATGCAGAAAACATAAATGCAGGTTTATTTACATATCCTGTACTTATGGCATCGGATATATTACTGTATCAGACGGATTATGTGCCGGTAGGAAAGGATCAGCTCCAACATATAGAAATCTGCAGAGACATTGCACAGCGTTTTAATTCAATATACGGCAATGTGTTTAAAATTCCGGAAGGAATGCTTTCAAAATCAGGAGCAAAGATAATGAGCCTTCAGGAACCGGAAAAGAAGATGTCAAAGTCAGATCCTAACCCTAAGGGATATATTTCAATGATGGATGACCTGAATGTTATTGCAAAAAAAATAAGAAGTGCGGTAACAGACAGCGAGGGTGTAATAGAATATAGAGAAAATGACCCGACAAAGGCAGGTATTAACAATTTGTTGAGTATCATGTCTGCCGTTACAGGAACACCTATTCAGACTTTGGCGGACGAGTATCACACAATGGGTTACGGTGACTTTAAGAATAACGTTGCTGAGGCTGTAGTTGAATGTATAAGACCTATACGTGAGGAATATGACAGAATTATATCGGACAAGAAGTATCTTATGGATATTTGTGCAAAGGGAGCTGAGATGTCTCAGCGTATTGCCGGAAGAACTTTGAAGAAGGTATACAAGAAGGTTGGCTTCGTAGTAGACTGATATTCGAGGATGAGGATAGTTTGAAAGAAATGTCCTCATTTCTCTCAAACGACTTTTTTAACGAAAGGAGTTAAATGTAATAGTTATGTCTACAAAACAAACTGTTTTTATAATATGTGCATTTGTGATTTCCTTTATATTCACATTTGCCACGACACCTCTTGTCAGACGTCTGGCATTTAAAATAGGTGCGATAGATGTGCCAAGAGATAAAAGACGTGTTCATAAGAAACCAACACCGAGAATTGGCGGTATAGCAATGGTATTCGGCTTTGTTGTTGCTACGCTATGCTTTGCGGAACCGTCAAGACAACTCATAGGAACAATGTGCGGACTCGCAGTAATATTTGTTATGGGAATAATAGATGACTGCAAAGAACTGGATGCAAAATTAAAATTTGTAGTTCAAATTATAGCCGCACTTATTGTAATATTTGTAGGTGATATAAAAATTGATATTTTTACAAACCCAAATGTGTTCAATCCGTCAAGCCCTTATCTTATATTACCTAAATGGCTTTCGGTAACCGTAACGGTGCTGTGGATTGTATTTATTACAAATGCAGTAAACTTTATAGACGGATTAGAAGGACTTGCTGCGGGAGTAAGTGCAATAATGTCAGTATCATTGGTATTTATAGCTGTAAGAGTAGGTGAATACCAAATAGCAGTCATGGGAATAGCTCTCATGGGTTCATGCTTTGGATTTTTGCCGTTTAATTTTAATCCGGCAAAAATTTTCATGGGTGACACCGGCTCGACGTTCCTTGGATTTATGCTTGCAACGCTTTCAATTCAAGGCGTATTCAAGAGTTATGC
>USPO01000304.1 GCA_900556575.1 uncultured Eubacteriales bacterium | reverse complement strand
TGCATTCACAACATCGCATCTCATACCGTTTACATTCGGTATGCTGTCATCCTCTACATACAATCCTTCGTAAATACATCTGCCGAGATGCTCGGCAAACTGTCCGTAAATATACTTGCTAATCTTTCCCTTGTGACGCTTAGCGTTAATTATTGCTTTTGCCATATTCTCTCTCCCTAATTTTTATAATTAATCAGCACCGAACATTAAATATTCCAATAAATATATCAGCACTGAATTTTTACTGTAATTTTATTAAGCTTATAACAGCCATGACGGCATATTCTTTTTCTTCTTTTTTATTTCCTGTTTTGGCTCTTCCTTTATCTTCGGCAGCTCCGGCTCTGGTTCTTTCTCTGATTTAACAGTCCTCGGCTGTACATATGTTGTTTTCGGCTTTTTCTCTACAGTTTGTTTTTTAGTGGTTTTAATTTCTGTCCCTTTTTGCTGTTTACTTTCTCCTGCTCTTGGATTTGAATTATACGTCCTCCTTGCAACAAAAATCTGTGAATAAAAATAGGTTATAGGATTTTCCGCTTTCATTGCCTCATCATAAAGACTCCTGTCCCCTAAAAGTTCCATTGCCTCATCTGTAATAAGAAGTTCATCATCTATGTATCTTCCCGTATATCCGTCAGACTCTGTATAATCGCAAAATCTATGAACACATGCAAGCTCTTTAGCAAGTTCCTCCGGCGTTTCTATAGGAACGCTTCTGAAACGATGTTCAAAAATGCCGCCCTTTGAACCATATTTTCCGCCGTAATATCTCGCATAGCTTGTAGTGATAGACTTTATATCTCTGCCTATACCGTTTTCGTCCTCCTTCGCTATAAGGCATATTGTCTTTTCACAGAGTGCAAATGCCATAATTGCCGTATCCATATATTCATCCAGACGCATTATAAATTCATTATAATCCTCATCGTCAAAAAAAATCTTACGTTCCGAATCTGATCCTTTAATAAGTATCGCATATATTCCGGTTTTACTTTTTTCCCGTGCTGTTCTCGGCACAGCAATCGCCTCCTTCTTCATAATTTTGCATAAATACGCTGTCTCTATTATTATATCATTAGAGTCCCTAAATGTCAATGAAAAAGTAATTTTCACAATTATTTTATATATTTATAGCTTAAATACAAAATGCTCCCGTCTATAAGGCAGCAGATTTCATTTCAGATTTTTAGCAGGAGTTATAATCTATCATTAAATAATGAAATAAGCTAATACTCTCTAATTAAAAAAGGACTTGGCAGAATAAATTCATCTGCCAAGCTTTTTTTTACTATTCAACTTCAAAGCTTTTTATAATCTCATCAGCCTCATTATCTAAACCGCCGCCATAGTAAATATCATCTCTTGAATAAAGAAACGCATATGCCTTGTCATTAATAACTGTAAAATACATCGTAACATAACTTACATAATCCTCATGTTTCCATTCATATGTCTGTATATAGAATGTATGTCCATTACTGTTTTCAGTTTTCATACTGCTTACGGACTTCCTATTATCAACACTTTCCACAAAAGATTTAAACATTGTGTCTGCCATGCTTCTCGGTGATTTTCCTGACTGTATATTTCCCAAAGCCGAGCCTGTTATACTTGCTCCGGATCGTCCTTCTCTCAATGCCACACCTAATGTAGCAACAGAACTCCAATAGTCCTTTGCCGCAAGCTTTCCTCCGGCAATATTCACCTTGCCTCCTCCTGCAAGCTCTGCTGAACGAATAATCTTTCCTATCTTTTCTGAATCTGGTGCTGATGCTTTAAAAGTATTTAAGATTTTATCATTTTCTTCCTTATTTTTAGATGTTACAGCTATATTGTATATATAGTCGCCAAACTCAAAAAATACATCTTTGAAGTAATAATTATTATTTCCTTCTCCATTATAATTTACATCATATGAGTAGGCTTTTTCTCCATTAATAACATCACTTTTAATATCATTTATTCTTACAAGACTGCTATTTACAATTGCTTCTTTTGACTCTTTGTCATGAACAGCAAGCTTTTCTGCCGTTGCTCCGTCTCCCTTTGATGAAACTTCAATAGAAACCTCACCTATATCATCATTTTTATCATAAAAAACAAATGCATTTGGCTGTGAGCTTTCATACTGTGTCCACTCGGCCGGAAGCTTAATTGATATATTATAGTCCTTGTCCTCAAACGGTCTTACTCCGTCATTTATATTTGAAAGGTCATAGAAATCACGTCCGCTTTCATTTAATGAAAAGCTCTGTGCAATATCAAAAAGTTCATCATCAACCTTATCCTCACCATATGCAGCCGCAATAATTGAAAACTCTGTCTTTTCTTTTATATAAGCTTGAACATCTAAAGTACCTTCTTTAGATTTTGAACGAAAATGAATATATGTATATCCATCACTAAGCTGTTTTTTATCTGCTATTGATATTGCTCCGCCTGAAATTTCATTCTTTAATCTGTTAAATTCAGTATCTGCATCTATATCCTCATCATACCTATCAACAAATATAGACAATCCGCTTTTTTTGCTGTCATAATCAAAATATGTTGTCTTACCATCAAAGCTGCGTTCATCCATCGGATAATTCTTAGGATTTTTTATTGTCCATCCATAATAGCTGTCACCTATAAACTCCTTATCCGTTGTTCCTTCTACTGTTGAAGCTGTTTCTTTAG
>USPO01000303.1 GCA_900556575.1 uncultured Eubacteriales bacterium | reverse complement strand
TAGGCTGAATATAGCTTTTTCTGCTCCGGTACAAGGTCTGCATATATTGTATTTTCTATCTTCTCCGGCAATTCTTCAAGCACATCATTCTTCATTCTTCTTAATACAAACGGTCTGATTTTTGCTCTTAAATCATCAGCCGCCGCCGCATCGCCGTTCTTTGCAACCGGTACTTCAAATCTTTCTCTGAACTCGTGTGCATTATAAAGATATCCGCTCATAACGAAATCAAAAATGCTCCAAAGCTCCATAAGTGAATTTTCAATCGGCGTACCCGTAAGTGCAAACTTTATCCTTGCATTTACATTCTTAACACTTCTCGCATTCATCGTTTTAGGATTTTTTATATATTGTGCCTCATCTATAAAGCAATATGCAAATTCCTTATTCTTATACAGCGTACTGTCACGTCTAAGCATTGGGTACGAGGTTATTACAAAATCATAGCCGTCTATACCCTCAACAAGCTTTTCTCTCTCATCCTTAGGCCCGTCAACCACCAATACCTTAGCCTCCGGTGTGAAATGTTCTATTTCATTCATCCAGTTATATGTCAATGCACTCGGTGTTACAATCAATGCAGGCTTTCCGGCTCTTTCTCCCATTACATATGAAATAACCTGAAGTGTTTTACCAAGACCCATATCATCAGCAAGTATTCCGCCGAAACCAAGTGTTGAAAGCTGCTTCATCCACGCTGTGCCTTCCTTCTGATAATCACGAAGCACATCTTTCAAATGCTCCGGATATACAGGTTCTATGGAGTGTATGGACTCTATAAGCATCATAAATTCTTCTGTTTTATGTACATCGGAAATTGACTCCAAATACAGTACCTGATACATAGGCAGTTTTTTTCTTCCTGCCTTTAATTCCGCATCACTGAAATCAAGATACTCAATAACGGAGAATAATCGGCTTTCTTTACATTCATTCAGATCGATAAAACGTCCATCCTTCATTCTGTAATAATTCTGCTTAAGCCTTATTGCTGCGAGTATTCCCTTTATTTCTTCAATACTAAGATCAGTCTCAAATTCAGCCTCAAGAAGCCTGCTCTCCGGACTGAATGCCGCCGAAACCTTAAAGCCCGTTGCATCTGTTATACTTATAGCCTCAAACTGCTTTGAAATCATAACTTTTGCATTCCGCCTTAATATAGGCAAATCCTTAGTTATAAACTCATAAATATCACCATCATTTGAAAGTATAAACGTTCCGTCCTCTCTTTCAAAGCGTCTGAAATGAGCCAAAAGCTCTCCTTCCGACTCATAATCACGCACTACTATCTTTCCATCCGTCCTGCTGTCATCCGGTAAACGTATAGGTATACTTCCGTAGCGTGCAATTATAACCGCTGTAATATCACCGTTCTTTGCGTCAAAATACACCTCAAAATCAGGCTTTTCATCAACAATTACATCCTCAAGCCCCTGCATTACAACGCCGCGCTTATTTTTAATTTCCGGCAATACCTCCGATGCGAAGCCTATTCTGTTTGTTCCCCTAAATGCAATATATGTCTTGCTTTCTGAATTGAGTGCATTATATATAGGCATGAAAAATCTTCTCCAAGTATTATCCGTATGATAGATTTCATTTTCATACAAGAACCATTCACCGTTTGATGTAATTGCAAATCCACGCTCACACACTTCCATAACTATCTCATTATCAGAGGCATTGACATCTATCACAATATCAGGATTTTCTTCACGCATAGTAACTCTATGCATATTTATAGAGTCTATTATAAAGCTGAAATCCACATGCTCCAAAAGCGGCATAAGCCGCATAACAGTACGTTCACCGATTTGCAGATTATATACAGATTTTGTACCTATCGAATCTACAAATGATTTATTCTCATAGCTTTCCGCAAGTATATCTATTATTTCCTTTTGATATTTTCCAAATTCAGTCTTTCCAGGTTCATAAGTATACCTTTTATCAAGCTTATATTCTTTTTTATTCACATAACAGTTTAGAAAATCCTCTATTCCCTGAAGCCTTGTTCCTACCGCCGAAAAACTTATCGACATATAGTACTGCGGCACTCCATTCTTATTTACAACAGACATTGCAAATGAAGGATACAATTCCTCCTTAGGTCCGTTTACCGCACTGTATCCACGGCACAAAATGTCTGCCAGCTTATCATTTTCATCCGCAGCATCTTCCCCTTCCTCAAGCTCTGCCTGACGCTGCTTTAAAGCCGCAACTATATGTTTGCATACCGAATTCATAGTCTGAAAATACGGACAAGTACACATATAGCTGTCTATCTTTCCATCGGAAAATTTTACACTCAGGTTCAGCATACCCTCGCCGTCCACAACAGCATTCAGCATATTATCCGCACGTTTTCTGAGATGTACACGTCCTTCCTGCAAATATTCCACACCACGTTTATAGATATTTGCCGAGCATATATCCTTTATCATTTCATCTGTAATTTTCATAAGCTTGTTTCACCCTTTCAGACTTTTCTCTTATCTAATAATTATAACATATATCTCTCCTTTTTTCAATACCCTTACTAAATTTAACCTAAAAAAAAAACGGAGCAAAAATTTTTGCTCCGCTTTAAGTTTATTTTAGTGTAATTTATCTTAAACAAATTCAGCCGTTAATTATCTTTACAGCATCCTCAGCTATCTGCTCAGGTGTAAGTCTGTTTTT
>USPO01000302.1 GCA_900556575.1 uncultured Eubacteriales bacterium | reverse complement strand
GCACACAAAATTCTTCCCCAGTTTGCATCTTCGCCGAACATCGCGCACTTTGTAAGCGGCGAACGAATTATGCTCTTTGCTACAATTATAGCGGTGTCAACGTCCGGAGCGTCCGAAACAGTACATTCAAGAAGCTTTGAAGCACCCTCTCCGTCCGATGCAAGGAGTCTTGTAAGGTTCATCATAACAATATAAAGTGCCTGCTTAAATACCTCATATTCACTTCCCTCTGCGGTTATTTCCTCATTCTGTGCCAAGCCGTCCGCAAGCAGAAGAACCATGTCATTTGTTGATGTATCGCCGTCAACACTGAGACAGTTATATGTAATCTTTACAATATCGTCCAAAGCCTTCTGGAGCATTTCGCCCGAAACAGCCGCATCTGTTGTAATGAAGTTAAGAGTTGTAGCCATGTTCGGATGAATCATGCCGCTTCCCTTTGCCATTCCGCCAAGACGGCATTTTGTGCCGTTAATCTCAAATTCAACCGCGACTTCCTTGCTGAATGTATCCGTTGTCATTATCGCATATGCGGCACGTCCGCTGCCGTCATAGGTCAGACCGTCCGCAAGTGCCTTTACATTGTCCGCAATCGGTTCAATCGGCAGAATTTGACCTATTACACCTGTCGAAGCAACCAAAACCTTTTCCGGCTCAATTCCAAGCTCTTTTGCAGCCAATGCACACATTGCCTCCGCCTTTTCATTGCCGTCCGCATTGCAGGCATTTGCATTCTTTGAATTCGCAATTATTGCCTGAGCCTTCCTGCCGTTTCCCTCTATATGCGATTTTGTGACATATACCGGTGCTGCCTTAACCTTATTTTTTGTATATACTCCTGCCGCATTGCATAAAACGTCAGATGCAATAAGTGCCAAATCAAACTTTTCCTTAACCGGATTTAAACCGCAGTTAAGTCCGTTTGCCTTAAAACCCTTTGCGGCACAAGCTCCGCCGTCTATATATGTGTAACCGTCAAAATTTTTCATTTTTGTGTTCTCCTTACTTTTTATAGATGTATAATTATTCATTATAATCCTACTTTTTATAACTATTATACACCTATATCACATATTTGTCAATACGGCGGTATAAATAAATTACCCATATCCGGCAATTGCCGTTAAAGCGTGAATACACCTCACATATACATCAGCCTTGCATACTGGTCCCCGCCGCATTTTGCCGCTCTTTCCCTGTAGCTGTCACCACTTTTCCTGCTTCCCCCTCCATTTTGGGCGCACTTGTCCCTTGAGCGTTTCACCGCCTTATCAAAGTCAACATTTGCCATGTCATAGTTAATCCTATTTGCAAGTGCCGCATCTGCTGTCATCGGAAGATTATACAGAGCGGATATCAAATATGCCTTCGGATTTTTTATGCGGTAGCATATTTTCCCGAAATCTATTAAAAATGCCTCCAGCTTTTGATACGTTATCTGCCCGAACCTAATTCTTACAAGCGCTGTCGGTATCCTTTCTTTCCCGATTTCATAATATTGTTTATTAAGCACCATAACTTCTGCCATTATATTTACAATATTATCAACTACCGCTGTATCATTGCTGCCTATAAGCGTATCGTAATCAACTTGTTTTTTAATATTATAAATAATTTGCTGATATTTTAAATTCCATCTATCCAATCCATCATCTTTATTTTCAAAATTAAACTTCTGTAATATATTAGATGGATTGATGGATTCAGCAGAAAACTCAGTCTCTCTCTTTTTATTATTATCTGTATTACTCTCCTCAGTATTATTCCACTCAGTATTATTATACTCAGTATTATTAGGGTTTAAATTATCAACTTCTAGAAGTTGAGTCTTTAAACTTCTAGAAGTCCCGTTTTTCAACTTCAAGAAGTTTAAATTTTCAACTTCACAGGTTTCATTTTGAACATGTTCTTTAATATCGGCGGATGTATTTTCCGGTCCGCATGGCTCATATGATTCATTTTGAGCATACTTTTCCATATCGGCTGATACGTTTTCCGGCTCGCAGCTATGTTCGGTTTCTGTTTCTTCATTAAATTTATCAGCTGTTTTATCCAAAGCTTTGGTTTGCTTTTTGTTTGCCGCCTTGTATTCAACCGGCTTTAATACATATATTTTAGCAGGTCTTCCCTGACCTGTTTTTATGCGGAGTATTAAATTCGCATTTTCAAGCTCCGCCAGGATTTTTATAGTCTTGTTTCTTGAGCAGCCAATCTCATCCGCAAGCTCCAAAACCGTAAAATAGATATATGTACCCCTTGTATCCTTCCATTCGTTTTTAATAGAAAGTCCCAGTCTTTCCATCAAAAGTCCGTAAACAAACTTGCTCATAATTGATACACCTTTGTATATCGGCGACATAATCGCTTTCGGAATACGAAAAAATGTAAACTCCCCCAAGTCCTTTTCACTTGAAAATGCCTGTTTCATACAGTCTCCTCCTTTTTATGCTATACATTTGTTTGATTTCAGCAATCAATTGTTCTGTTTGTGTTTCACTAATTATATTATACCACACAAACGTGCATTTGTAAACAACTTTTATGGGACAGCTAAAATTTTTTTTTGATTTTTGGGGGATTTGGTTATAAAATGGCAGTTGATGGTGTAAAACAGAATGCTGCTTTGCAATCATTGCAAACGCTGGGAGCCTCCCTCGGGGGAGGTGGCAGCCGGTAAGCTGTCGGTGGGGGTGCAGCGTAAGTTGGATA
>USPO01000301.1 GCA_900556575.1 uncultured Eubacteriales bacterium | reverse complement strand
TCAAAAGCATACACGTTGAAACAGTAAGTAATGTTTGTGAAAACTTACAATTTCTCGATATGGATATATTTGTCCATATTTTGAGTGGCAGGACTATACAGTTGAGAAAAGAATTGTTAAAAAAGGTTACGGCAATTACAGTTACGGCGGCTATGGCGTCAGGAGTCAGCGTACCTGTATTTGCGTCGGGAGAAGCAGAATATGCGGAAAGAGAGTATGCTGTTTCTGAATTTGTGCAGTCGGTAGGAAGAAATTCATTGCCGGGAAATGAAAAGGTACTTGAAAAGTATAAGGATGAAGGTGATATTGATTCTGAATATAAGGAAGATATTGCTCGTGCTATGTCTAACGGTATTCTTCAGGGTTACGATGATAATACAATACAGCCGAAGTCGGATATTTCAAGAGTTGAGGCATTGACTATATTGTCAAGATGTATTGATGCATCAAGCGAGGCAGAGCCGGTTCGTGATGCGATTGAGTTTAACGATGTTCCTGAATGGGCAAGGCAGTATATAGATAAGCTGAGTGCGGCAGGTATAGTAGAGGGTTATGGTGATGGAAGATTAGGTGCTGATGATAAGCTTACAAAAGAGCAGGTAAAAATCCTAACGGACAGAACAGATGATATTTTCAATACGGTTTCTGTCGGAGACAGTTTTTACGGATATATCAATAATAAGACCTTCAGAAATGCAAAGCTTGAGTCAACATCTATAATAGATGCAAAGCATGGTGCGGTTGTTACAACCGAAAATTCATGGTCGGCACTTGGCGATATGGCAATTGACATTGACAATAAGGAAAATGATTTGCTTGAAAAGCTTATGAACGGCGAGATTGAATATAAAGACGGAACACCGGAGCAGAGAATACACGATTTTTTACTTTGTTTGCAGAACGGAACAGATTTAACAGATGAGGATAAGGCGCTGTATTCGGAAATAAGAACCCGAATTTTAAATGCGAAGAATGTACAGGAGCTTATAGACTCGGCGAATGAAATCGGTACTGAAACAGGAATAAATCCTTTGTTTGATATAGCGGTCGGCTTTGATACCGAAACAAACCGTGTACTGCCGTCTATATCACTTGCCAGTGTAGGTTATGGCGGAATTATAGCATATTTACAGTCAGCAAAGAGGGATTTCAGTGATTTCTATAAAAAAGCCGTCAAGGATTACTTGAAAGCCTGCAATGTTGATTTTACAGATGCGGATATAAATAAAGCAATTGAAATCCAGGAAACAGCAGATAAAGATGTGAACTTTGCACAGAATTATGCCGGAGGATTGCTCTTGCGTCAAATGATAGATGAAAGCTTTACAGACGAAGAATATGAAAAGAAAATAAATGAAATAGTGGAAGAGCATCCTGATGTAGATAGGGATACATATGAATCGAGTAATATTACTCAGAAAACACATACGTCCGAGGAAGCTT
This sequence comes from uncultured Eubacteriales bacterium, assembly GCA_900556575.1. Lineage (GTDB taxonomy): Bacteria > Bacillota > Clostridia > UBA1381 > UBA1381 > UMGS1958. Next base: position 1,267 of record USPO01000301.1, on the reverse strand, counting down.
CAAAATCTCTTAGTAAAATAAATCCGGTTGATATTTTAAAGACATCGGGCTTTGAAAATACGGATAATATTATATTCCCGTATGATAATGCAATGAAATCTGCGGATAAGATATTTATAGATGAAAATCTTAATGCATTAAAGATTAATGCACTAATAAAAATAGGAATGAACTTTGGAAGTCTTAACGGAAATGAAGAGGTTGATGCTCTTGAAACATTTTCGACATTATCTTTGGCAATAATTATGCAGCTTCCGCTTGAAGATGATGATTCTGACGATGATAATCAGGATTACCATGATGATTTATCCGAAAGCATAGGCGAGGATAAGGATGATATTCTCAGCCAGCAAAATCTTATGTATCTTACTCAATATCTTCCTACAGATATTGGTATGATGTATTGTAATAATTATTACAGTCAGGAGACAACAAAAGATGTTCAGAAAATGGTAAATGACATCTTAGCGGCATATAAAGCAAGATTTGAAAAAAACACATGGATGTCGGAGGAAACAAAGAAGAATGCTATAAAGAAGCTTGATAATATGGCTGTAAATATAGGATATACAGAAGTATCTTCAAGTCCTGTTATACTTTCTCCGGAGAATGGAGGAACATATTTTAATAATATGGTTCGCATACAGGGACATCAGATTAAAGAATATGCGGAATATACAAAGGACAGTGAATCGATTCGCCATACGATGCTTATGGCACCGGATACAGTAAATGCATATTATATGCCTATGTTCAATTCAATTACAATTATTGCCGCTATTTTAAATTCTCCGGCATATGATAAGGATAGAAGCTATGCAGAGAATCTTGGTGCAATAGGTGCGGTTATAGGACATGAGATTGGACACGCATTTGATAATAACGGTTCAAGATATGATGAAATAGGACGTATGCAGGACTGGTGGACAGCCGAGGATGCTTCAAAATATGAGGGAAAGGTAAAATCCTTTGAAGAATACTATAAGAATTTTGAAGTAGTAGATGGTGTTGTTCAGGACAGTGAAATCACAATAGGTGAAAATATGGCTGATTTTGCGGGAATGCAGTGCGTAATGGATATTTTGGGCGGTGATAAGGAAGCACAGAAGGCGGCATTGGAATCATATGCGGGACTCTGGGCAAGACTCGGAACAGAAAAGAGCGTAACAAATAAATCATTATTAAATGATGTACATTCGGCAAACAATGTAAGAGTTGATGCTGTTGTAGCATCGCTTGACGCCTACTATGATTTATATGATGTATC
>USPO01000300.1 GCA_900556575.1 uncultured Eubacteriales bacterium | reverse complement strand
CGGATGGAATATTGGTATCGGTTCAATGTGGATTGGTATCGGTAACGCTGTTTTGGGATGTCTTTTGGCATGGCAGCTTCTTGCAAAGCGTACAAGAACAATGACTCATAATTTGGCATCAAAAACAATGCCTGAATTTTTTGAAAGCAGATATAGTTCTACTGCGATTAAGATTTTTGCGGCTATTATTATATTTGTATTTTTAGTTCCTTACAGTGCTGCGGTTTATAAGGGCTTAGGCTCAATGTTTACGGCGGTATTCCCCGGGGTTTCAACAAATGTATGGATGCTTGTAATAGCTGTTTTGACGGGAATTTACCTTGTTCTGGGCGGATATGTCGCTACTGCTTATACAGATTTTGTTCAGGGAATTATTATGATTGTCGGAGTGTTTGCAATGATTATAGCCGTTGTTAATTCAAAGGATGTCGGTGGATTTGCAAATGTACTCGATAATTTAAAGGCTATTCCGGACAATGGAGACGGGATAACGGGAACACAGCTTACAAGCTGGTTTGGCGGCAGCAGTTTCAAGTTTCTTTGCGTAAATATAATGCTTACGTCATTCGGTACATGGGGACTTCCTCAGATGGTTTCTAAATATTATGCTATAAAGGATGTTAAGTCGGTTAAGCAGGCTAAGTATATTTCAACTGTTTTTGCTTTGATTATAGGCTGCGGTGCATACTTTATAGGCTCACTTTCAAGACTGGTCCTTCATAACACATTGCCGCAGGGCGGTGTTGATTCGGTAATTCCGACAACACTTTTAACGGCTTTAGGAGATAGTAATCTGGTGACAACAATTATATTTGCTGTTATTCTTATTCTCCTTCTTTCGGCATCGATGTCAACTCTTTCATCAATCGTGCTTTCATCATCATCGGCAATAAGTGTTGACTTAATTCCGGCTGTTAAGAAGAATTACGATCCTAAAAATCAAATGGTACTCACAAGAGCATTATGTATATTATTTGTAGCATTATCGTATGTATTTGCAACGACCAATATTACAATTATAGTTAATATAATGTCATTCAGCTGGGGTATTGTATCGGGATGCTTTATCGGGCCTTACATATGGGGTATTTACTCAAAGAAGATTACAAAGGCTGGTGCATGGGCAGGTATGTTAACAGGCTTTTTAACAGTTGTTTTAACAACTATAATATTAACATCAATGCATATGGCAGATGCGGGTACTTTGGGTGCGGCATTTAAGCTTGCTGCAAAGAAGGCTCCGGAAATGGGCTGTGCGGCAATGGCTGTTTCGACGATTGTAACACCGTTGGTATCATTGTTTACGAAGAAATTTGATAATAAATTTATTGAAAAAGTATTTATGGTAAAAGAGGGTTAAACCTCAAAATTCGGCTTGATACTGTGCCGAAAACAAAACCGCTTTACGAAAAATAGAAAGGGAGAATAATAAAATGCCGGTTACGGAATTATTGGAAAGAAACGCTGAACTGTACAGCGACGAGGTTGCCTTGGTAGAAATTAATCCTAAGGTAATGGAACATACGCGCATGACATGGAAGGAATATTCACTTATTGAAACAAATCCTATGCTTGCGGGAAGGACAGAGCTTACTTGGAGAGAATTTGATAAAAGAGCAAACAGATTTGCAAATTTATTGCTTTCAAGAGGTATAAAAAAAGGTGATAAGGTTTCAATACTTTTAATGAACTGCCTTGAATGGCTTCCTATATATTTTGGAATTTTAAAGGCAGGTGCTGTTGCTGTACCGCTTAACTATCGATATACAGCGGATGAAATTAAATATTGTGTTGAACTGTCAGACTCGGATGTTCTGATTTTCGGACCGGAATTTATAGGCAGAGTAGAAGAAGTCTGTGATAAAATGCCGAGAGTTAAGCAAATGTTTTATGTCGGCGAAGCCTGTCCTACCTTCGCAGAAAGCTATGACTATCTTGTCAAGTTTATGCGAAGCATTGCACCGGACGTTAATATAACAGATGAGGATGACGGAGCGATATACTTCTCATCAGGAACAACAGGCTTTCCGAAGGCTATTTTGCATGCACACAGAAGTCTTGTTCATGCCGCAAAGGTTGAACAAAACCATCACGGACAGACTCATGATGACTGCTTCCTGTGTATTCCTCCGCTGTATCATACAGGTGCTAAAATGCATTGGATGGGCAGCTTGTATTCAGGTTCAAAGGCTGTATTGCTGAAAGGAGTCAAGCCGGAGTGGATTTTACAGGCGGTAAGCGAAGAAAAATGTACAATAGTATGGTTGCTTGTTCCGTGGGCACAGGATATGCTTGATGCTATTGAAAGAGGAGATATTGACTTAAACCGCTATGAGCTTTCACAGTGGAGATTAATGCATATAGGAGCACAGCCGGTTCCTCCGTCACTTATAAAGAGATGGAAGCAGTATTTCCCTAACCATCAATATGATACAAACTATGGCTTGAGTGAGTCAATAGGACCGGGATGTGTACATCTTGGAGTTGAAAATATCAATAAGGTTGGAGCAATCGGAAAGCCCGGTTATGGCTGGGAGGCTAAGATTATTGATACCGAGGGCAACACAGTTGAAAGAGGCGAGGTAGGAGAGCTTGCGGTCAAGGGACCGGGAGTAATGAAATGCTACTATAATGACCGTAAATCAACAGATGAGGTATTAAAGGGAGATTGGCTTTTGACCGGAGATATGGCACAGGAGGATGAGGATGGATTTATCTATCTT
>USPO01000299.1 GCA_900556575.1 uncultured Eubacteriales bacterium | reverse complement strand
CAGCATATTGCTGTCAAGCTGTGCAAATCCGTTATCGAGCAAGCCCTTATTGTACCAGTCATTCATCTTTGTAAGGAACTGCTTATATCCGTCCTGAATAGGTCCGAACTCTACCTTGTTGTTATCGTTCAATACAAAAGTATTCTTTACACCGTATGCTCCCATGAAAGCACCCGTATCCCAGAAGTTTGACATAAGTGTAAGCGGTGCTGTTGCTCCCTTCTTATCCTTGAACTCGAGCAACACATTTTCCCACTCATCAATTGTCTCCGGAACATCGAGTCCCAAATCATCAAGCCAATCCTTTCTTAATATAGGACCGTTGAATATTCTCGACTTTTCATTTTCTCTTATAAACGGGAATACATAATACTGACCCTTATCTGTCTTAACAAGCTTGTCCACCTCCGGATGAGCCTCAAGATACTTCTTTAAATTAGGAAGCTTTCCGCTGTCCATATACTCGTTAAGCGGTCTGATAATTCCCTGGTCGATAGCACCCTGTGCTCCTCCCTTGAAACCTGCCCAGTTCCATTCTACAATGTCATTGTATTCTGTTGACGCTACCATGATATTAAACTGCTCTGTTTTCTGTCCGCTGTCATTGGATGGGATTGTAAACTCTACATCCACTCCGGTTTCCTTTTTAAGCTCCTGTACAAAAGGAAGTGCATCCGCATCCGAGCTGCCGTCGCCCATTGCAATTCCTGCCCAGTATGTAAGCTTGTCAGAATGTTTCTGACTTCCGCAGCCTGCAAGTACTGTCATGCCGATTGCTGCAGCGGCAGCCGCACACATCATTTTTTTGAAGTTGATTTTCATTAATATCGCTCCTTTTATATTTATTTTATATTCGTACTTGTTTGATATATTATTTACATTATTATTGTAGCACATTTGATATAGTTTGTCAATAGTTTTTTTTAATTTTATTAAAAAAATGTGAAAGTTTTTATTTGTTTTTAGTCATAAACATAAAAACAGCCGTATTTGTTATACTTAACATATAACAAATACGGCTGTTTAATATACATTTTTAAATTTCTTTGCCTTTTGTTCTGTCTACAAGGGTTACCGGAACCACATTTCTGATACACATTCCGTTCTTATCATTAAGTGCCTTTAAAATCATCTTTCCTGCACGGACTCCCATTTCATAGAAATCCTGCTTTACCGTAACAATTTTATCACTTCCGTGTTTTTTGTTAAGCTCTGTCAGATTATCAAAGCCAAGCACCAAAATCTCTTCCGGTATTCTTACACCTTTTCTTTCACATTCCTCTACAAACTCCAAAGCAACCCAGTCATTCTGACACATAACCGCATCAACTCCGCTGTCAATTAAACTATCCATAGCCTGTATCATATTTTCATGAGCCTGTTCGGGTACGGTTTTGTTTTTAAGCCCCACCTTTACAAGGTTCAAACCCGTTTCCATTCCATGCTCAACAAGCTGAGTCGTATATCCGAGATAGCGTTCTTTTATCGTTGATGTTTCCGTAAGCTCCGCCTGAGATATGAAACCTATCTTTTTTCTTCCCTGCTTTATCGCATATTCACAGAGCATCGACGCACCTCCGAAATTATCGGAAACAACATAGCTTATCGGAAAGTTTTCAATATACTTATCGATAAGAACGATAGGAACATTATTCATCATAAACTGATTATATATCTCTATATTCCTGTCATTCTGAATAGGATTGCATATAACCGCATCAATATTTCTTTCCAAAAGGCTTTTCAAAATTTCCGCCTCTTTTTCAAAGCTTCTTTCCGAATCGAATAAATTCACATAGCAGTTTGCGGAATTGAATACCTCATTAATTCCCTTAAAGCACTCCATCATTCCTCCCAAATGTACGTTAAACGGAAGAACCAGCGCAACAAGCCTTGCCTTTCCGTCATCATCGATTTTGGGTGATGCAATTTTATGTATTTTTTTACCTTCAATTACATTCTTTGCATTCTTGGTTACAAAGCTTCCACTGCCCCGTTTTCTGTAAATTATGCCTTCCTTTTCAAGTTCTTTCAAGGCTCTTATCGCAGTAATTCTGCTTACATCATATTCCTGCGTAACCTTTTCCTCTGTCGTAAACGGTGTTTGGCGGTCGAACTCTTCATCTTTAATGCGATCTTTCAGACCATCCATCACTCGTACATACGATGGTTTATTCTTTGGCATGATTAACCACTCCTCACCTTTATATTTTAACATATTATATATGTTGTATTCGATACCTTTATACTATATAATATATCATATCATGAGTATTTTGTCAATATATAATATCTTTTTATTTTGAATTATATTGATTTTATATCAAATTGTCTTGATTTTTCATGTTAAAACTATGATTTTCTGCAAAGTCAAAGAAAAGCAAAATAAAACAAAAATATCATGAAAAAGCTTATATCACAAATTTTTAACCGGAAAAGTACAAAAATGCAGCTGCCAAGTTTTACTTTGCAGCTGCATTTTTATTTACCAATATTTCTTCCATTCACCGTTTGTAACCACTCTTACAAGCGCCTCCATGAAGTAATAGTCACCCCAAATGTTACATTCGGGTCTGTCACCTCTCATTCTGCCGTACATTGCATCTGTCAGTAAACCTGTCGAACGGATATTATCTGTCATATAATTATCTATGAGCGAATTAAAAATACTGTCCGCTATATTCATAAAACGCTCATTATGTATATGCTTCTCCATCTCCAGTATGCCGCATAATGCT
>USPO01000298.1 GCA_900556575.1 uncultured Eubacteriales bacterium | reverse complement strand
ATCTTTTTCATCAAGAACGGATTCTACAGCCTTCGAGAATACCTCACATTCATCAATGCCTATTCCGCCCTCCTTGTCGATATAGAAGCACAGAACATTCTTTCCGTCCTCCTTGCGGTAGGTAACGTCAACAACATGAACATTCTGTTCACGTGCTGTTTCCGCGCTCAGCTCAAGTGCAAGCGTCTCAATCTTATTATAGGCTTTAAGTGCCATTGGCGAACCTCCCTTTAATATAAAATACATGCTTTTTCATAAAAGCATACCCAAACCAATAAATAGTGCTTAATAACAATGAAAGAGTGGGTTAATCTTACCCACTCTTTCTCCTTACCTTACTATTTTCATATATAGTATATCACATTTTCAAGTGTTTTTCAACCGTTTTTTTAATATTTATATCACAATTTTACTGTACAAATAAAAAAGGTTATTTGTATATTTCACACAAATAACCTTTTTTCATTTACTAAAATTCAATATACGTTAATTATCCACATCATCAGACTGTGTTTTTCTTCTTGTGCTTGAGCCTGACTGCTCCGATTTTGAGCCTGCAGAAAGTGAAGACTTACCGTTTTTCTCCCAATTATAGCTTTCAGCCTTTGACGGGTCATCAAGTGTTATATGGTCAGCATCATAGCCGAACTCTGTCTGTACAAGCTCTCTCACCTGCTTTAGATCAACTATATATACATCTCCCAAACTCTTGTCATTCTCAAATGTACCCTCCATTGCAACCGATTTTATATTCGATGCACTGAAACCTGCCAAATATTTTGAATACTTAACAACATCCGCAAATGTAAGGTTTGTTTTGATTTCCTTGCTTATCTCATTGAATATCGAAGGAATTTTCAATATTAACGATGCATTAAGCTTTTGGTCAACAATTGCTTTTAAAAGCTTCTGCTGCATTTCGGTTCTCTGAATATCACCGTTAGGATATGATTTGAATGTACCTGTTTTGGGATCCACATTTCCGTGACGATAACGCATTACCCAAACAGCCTGCTGACCTGTAAGGTCATGCTCACCCGGTGCAAGATTTATATGAAGACTCTGAACAGGGTCATCATAAACCATTCCCACTCCGTCATTATATAAATCCGGAATAGTAAACTTAACCGGTCCAAGTTCATCAATAACATGGGCAACCGCATCAAATGAAAAATCCACATAATAATTAATCGGGATACCCGTAAAGCGAGTTACCGCCTCAACCGTTGCAGTAGGTCCTCCGATTTTTCCGTCCGTCATATATGCATGAGCAGCATTAATTTTCTGGTATCTGTTTCCCACAAATATTTTCAGGTCACGGGGAACATTCATCATTTTTAATTCCTTTGTTTCCGTATCAAAACTGCAAAGTATAATCGAGTCGGTTCTCAGTCCATCCTCATCCGTACCCATCAAAAGCACATTAATCTTACCGTTCGATGCTTCAACAGTCGAGGTATTATCTACGCTCATCTGTGACGGATTAAACTTCGAAAAATCCATTCCCAAGGCTACAAATCCAGCAATAAGCAGAACACCCAATGATATACCAAGTACCTGGAAGTATCTTTTTATATTTATCACGAACATACCCTCCGTATTATAATTATTCTCTTGTCCAACTTGTTTTCATAAAAACTACTCATAATATTATATCACTTATGTATTTTTTCGTCAATATTGTAAATATTAAATTTTCATTACATTTTTTAGTTTTAATTGTGAACTTTGATTTATTATAAAACCAAGAATATTTTTATAATCCGAGCTGTCGCCTGCTGCACCCAAAATGCTGACATAGCATCTCCGGCACTTGTTCCGTTCGAAATAATTTTTTCTGCATTTCCGGGCATAGTACTGTCATTATAATGCAGATATCTTAAAGGCCCTCTCACATATTATAATACCCAAACATTTATATCCTTAATTATGCACAATTTTCAATTAACATTTTTATTTATTATGCTAAAAAACCATTTTGACCAAATATTATATTGATTTTTTCGACTATTTATGTTAAAATATAATAAAATACAGTTATTAGTGTATCTCATATCCCTAAAAACAAAAATTTACAAATATATTATATTCCGGCAAAATACTTTCAATGCAAATTTTGTTATTTAAGTATCTGACTAAAACACCACGGAATATGAATATTTTACACATAGTCGGAGGTGATTATAAACAAATATATAACTTCATTTACTAACGATATTTCAATCGTTTGACAGACAAGCTTACTATCTTCATAAACAAGGTGGTTTTTATCATCTTAGCAGCTTGTCCGTACATATCAATCAAAAATTCTCTTTTTATTAAGAGGAAAACATTTAAAGGAGTTCACAAAATGAAAAAAATATTAAACTACATACCCGGATTTAGAAGCAAGAAAATTTGGAAAATGATTATTGCAGGCTTATACTATTTATTTGCAATTTCTTTAATAACACAGTCAGTATTTATTGTTATATTATTCTGTGCCTTGCCTTTCACTGTATTTTATACAATTTCTGCAATAAGGAATAAAAATCCTAAGCTGCTAATTACAGCCGGTATAAGCTTTGTATTGTTAGTTATAAGTATGGGACTTTTTCCTAATTACACCACATTGCCTGCACCATCTCCTTCGCCAACAATAGCTGCAACAGAGGAGCCTACGGCAGTACCAACATTAGCTCCGACATTGGAACCAACACCAACAATAGCTCCAACTCCAGAACCAACATTGGAGCCGACACTAATACCTACACC
>USPO01000297.1 GCA_900556575.1 uncultured Eubacteriales bacterium | reverse complement strand
CCGACAGCCTAACGGCTGCAGCCTCTCTGAGGGAGGCTTCACGCTTTAGCGGTAAAATATATTTACAAAATAAAGACAGCAGCCAAATTCATACGCATTTGACTGCTGCCTTTTTCATATATCTATTCAAAAAATTTTCTGTCCAGACTGCGGTAGCTGATTGCTTCGGCAATGTGAGGTACTTTAATATCATCACTGCCTTCAAGGTCAGCAATCGTTCTCGCAACCTTTAAAATTCTGCTGTGGGCCCTTGGACTCAATCCCAATGAATCAAACGCTTTCTTTAATATTGCATTCTCCGCATCACCTAAACGGCAAAATTCATCGAGCATACCGGCTCCGAGCTGAGAATTGGAATATATACCTCGTCCCTTATAACGTTCAAGCTGTACTTTTCGGGTTCGGTCAACACGTTTTTTTATTTCCGCACTTGTTTCACCTTTTGTGGCGGAACTGAGCTTGTCATAATCGACTGCGGCAACCTCCGCCTGTATATCTATTCTGTCAAGTAAAGGACCTGATATTCTGCTTCGGTAGCTGTTTATTTGTGCCGGTGTACAGGTACATTTGCGTCTTTTATCACCAAAATATCCGCATTTGCAGGGGTTCATGCTTGCTATAAGCATTATGTTGCATGGATAAGTAAGAGTTGCATTCACTCTTGATATGGTTACACAGCTGTCCTCCAGCGGCTGACGCATTACTTCAAGGACATCACGATGGAATTCGGGCAATTCATCAAGAAATAATATTCCGTTATGTGCAAGAGATAATTCGCCCGGACGCGGGGTACTTCCGCCTCCCGACAGACCAACCGCAGATATTGTATGATGCGGATTTCTAAACGGACGCTGTGTTACAATCGGTTCTCCTGCCTTTAATGTTCCGGCTATTGAATGAACTTTGGTAACCTCCAATGCCTCTTCAAAGGTTAAATCCGGAAGAATAGTCCCTACTCTTTTGGCAAGCATTGTTTTTCCTGTTCCCGGACTGCCTATAAGAAGTATATTATGATTTCCGGCAGCGGCTATTTCCAATGCATGCTTAACATTTTCTTGTCCCTTTACATCGCAGAAATCAAGCATACTTGCCTGTGTATGGGAAAACATATTTCTTACATCTACCTTACGCGGTTCTATTTTTGAGAAACCCATAAGATGTGAGTAAAGCTGTTCAAGGCAATTTACCGGGTATACTTCAGCACCCTTTATTACAGCTGCCTCATCTGCATTATCGGCAGGAACGAAGAATTTGCGGAAGCCATGCTTATATGCCGATATTACTATCGGAAGAACACCGGAAATCGGATTAACCTCTCCGCTTAATGCAAGTTCGCCTATAAATATGCTGTTTTCTATCTCATCGGAATTAAGCTGTCCCGATTCATTCAGGATGGATACGGCAATAGGCAAATCATATCCGGAGCCTTCTTTTCGCATATTTGCCGGAGCAAGATTAACAGTAATTTTTTTTGCGGGCATTTTGAAACCGCTGTTCTTTATTGCTGCGTGTACTCTGTCTTTTGCTTCTTTGACAGCTGCATCGGGTAAGCCTACAAGTCCGAAATTAGGCATACCGTTAGAAATGTCGGTCTGAACGTCAACCATAAATCCATCTATGCCCATAAGTCCGCAGCTTCTTACTTTAGAAATCATTAGTATCCCTTTCCTTATTTGAGCAATGCATATACTTCATTACGAAGTTGATGGTCTGTGTCAAATAAACCTCTTATTGCACTTGTACGAGTCTTTGCACCTCTTGCCTTTATTCCCCTCGCGGTCATACAGCTATGTTCTCCTTCGACTATAACTATAACATCGTCGGTTCCGCATACTATCTGCATAATTTCCGCTATATCTGAACAAATCCTTTCCTGCAGCTGTAATCTCTTGCAGACCATGTCGCAGATACGGGCAATTTTTGAAAGTCCTATAACCTTTCCGTTAGGAATATATGCAACGTGGCACTTCATATTATACATTAATGCAAGATGATGCTCGCAGTAGCTGAAACATTCAATATCCTTAACCAATACGAGGTCGTGAGAATTTTCTTCCTCAAAGCATTTTCCGAACATTTCTGCAATTTCTGCATTTGAGTATCTCATACCTTCAAAAACTTCATCGTACATACGGGCAACTCTGTCGGGGGTATCCTTTAATCCCTCTCTGTCGGGATCGTCACCGAGTGCTTCAAGAATAGTTCTTATTGCACCTTTTATTTTCTCGTGGTCAAATTGTTCCTTCATTTGCGTCTCCTTTCTTCAATTCTGTTTTAATGAGTTATACACCTTTTTGGTTAGGGTCCCAGATAATTTTGTGCAGCTGTATCTGATAACGTACGTCCTTAAAAATATCCTCATCAATAATAGCATTTACAAGCTTTAACGGCTCAAACTGACCGAATACAATTCCGGCAAAAACATGGGGCATTTGGTCATAAAAAGGAGCTATTCTTTTCATAACCTCACGCATTTTGTTTAAATCCTCATCAGAACCTACTACAAATTTAATAACGTCATGCTTTCTTAGTGTAAGGAAATTTTCAAACAGCATTTTATCTTCCATACCGCTCGACGGGAGTTTGTAGTCGATTGTAAAAAACAGCTTATCCGACCGGTAAACCTTATTTCTGAAATCTGCTGTGTCAACGGCACCGTTGGTTTCAATGTTTACCTCATATCCATGCCGGAGCAGAGCACCAAAATTTGAAAGTGCACTAATTGAATCTGAAAAAATATCCGGAACACGCAGGA
>USPO01000296.1 GCA_900556575.1 uncultured Eubacteriales bacterium | reverse complement strand
TACCATGATACATATGAAATATACTTTCAGACAAAGGGCAGCCGAATAATTATATTAGAAAACGAAAGAGTACTACTTAATCCCGGTGATATTGCAGTAATAGAACCGTATACAATGCATATAACCGAAAGCACGGGAGATGAGGTTTCGGCAAGATTTGTTATAAATATTTTTATGCCGCTTCTGAACAGCTTTCTTGATGAAAACGAGTTAAACAGAATTTCCGCAGCTCTTAAAACCGGAATTATACATACCGACGGCAGAACCTTTGAACGTGCATTTAATATATCCCAAAACATTTTTGAATATTATCTGCGTAAGGATATATATGCAAAAAAACTTCTTAAATGCTCATTATATGAACTGCTGGATTTATTTGTACGCTCGGATATGAATAAAATACAAACCAATATTGCCGGAGGAAATACAGCTGTTTTAAAGGCATTGCAGTATGTTCATTCTCATTACAGTTCAAATATAAGCCTTGATTTTATATCTGAGTATGTTAATATGAGTAAATCAAACTTCTGTCTTGTATTTAACAAAACAATCGGTGAAACTTTCATAAGCTATCTTAATCATGTTCGTATATCTCATGTTCACCGGCTGCTGCTTGAAACAGATATGTCTGTCAATAAAATAGCCGAAAAGACAGGCTTCTCCACAACATCGTACATGATTTCTCTTTTCACAAAGATGAACCATGTAAGTCCGGGAAAGCTTCGCAGTGCCTTAAAATAATAAATTTATGACCTATTCTGTACATAAGCAAAAACCAATATCCTTTTCCGTACACTATATTGACTTATGACCTATTCTGTACTATAATACAAATACAAGCTGTGCAATGCAGCCGCAGCTTTAAAGGGAGGACGTAACAATGCAGATAAAACGCTGTTTTGCAACAAACTATTTCCGAATAACTCAGGAACGTATGGATAATCCATGGAATATGCCGTATATGCATTTCCATAATTCGTATGAAATATACATTTTAAAAACCGGCAGACGGCTGGTTACAATTGATGAAACGGAATATGATGTAGGCCCGCATGAAGCAACTATGTTTGACATTAACATACCTCATACAAGCCGTGGAGATGTTCCTTTTTCGGGTATATGCATACATATTCCGCACGGTTATCTTGACATATATTTTACTCCGAGTGCAAAAAACGAACTTTTAAGCTGCTTTGAGCATAGTGTAATCCGTCTTGATGACAGGGATTTTGAAACAATTCAATCCTATGCTGACAGCTATAAATCAGATGCTAAGGATAATTACTTAATCCTGGCAAACATTCTTAACATAATGAATAAAAATATCTCAGAAGATGATATTTTACCTGTAGCTGTATCAAAATACGAATATATACACGAGCAGATTATCCATTATGTAAATGACAACTATGTATATATAAAAACAATTTCGGATTTAACCCATGAGTTTAATGTATCGGAAAGCTATATCTTCAAGCTTTTTAAAAAAGAATTTGATATGACTCCAAAGCAGTATATCAATAAGCTCAGAATAGTAAATGCCTGTCACAGACTGAAATATACCGCCGCTCCCACAAATAAGGTTGCATTGCAATGCGGCTTTGACTGCTATGAATATTTTGTAAGAGTATTCAAGAAATCAACCGGCTGTACACCTCTTGAATACAGAAAAAAGAATGCACCTAAAGGAGAAAGAAAATGACTTATTTAAATCCTATTATTAAAGGGTTTCACCCCGACCCCTCCGTATGCAGGGTAGGAAACGAATATTTTTTAGCCGTAAGCACGTTTGAATATTTCCCTGGAATATCAATCTTCCGAAGTACGGATTTAATAAACTGGGAGCAAATTTCAAGCTGCATTACACGTCCGGAACAGCTATCATTTGAAAGATTTAAAAGTTCCGGCGGAATTTGGGCGCCTACTATACGTTTTAACAACGGACGATTTTATATTACCGCTACTGTAGACGGTAAGGGCAATATGATAGTACATACAGATGACATATATGGGGAATGGTCCAATCCTGTTTGGGTTAAAATGGGTGGAATTGATCCCTCAATTCTATTTGATAATGGAAAATGCTGCTACTGTACAAATGCAAGAGGCAGTGACAACCGTGAAGCAATATCCGCCGCGGAAATTAACCCCGATACCGGAGAGCTGCTTTCAGAACCCGTCCAGATATGGTATGGTATAGGAGAGGGATGGCTCGAAGGACCGCATATATATCATATAAATGATTGGTATTATATTCTCACCTCCGAAGGAGGTACTTCCTATAACCATATGATTTCACTCGGCAGAAGCAAGGAGCTTTTTGGAAAATATGAAAGCTGTCCGGAAAATCCGATAATGACAAATAGAAACGACACCACCAAGCAGGTTCAGTGTGCCGGACACGGTGATTTTATAGAAGGAAGTGACGGAAATTGGTACATGGTTCATCTTGCAACACGCTCATGCATCGGAAACCGCACTCCGCTCGGACGTGAGGTTTTTCTGACGCCTATTAAATTTGAAAACGGATGGGTCTCCATAAAAGATAAAAAGGCTTTTCTCGAAAATAACTCTGATATGGGTATACAAAAGCCCGGTATCGAATTTAGAGCTGATTTCGGTAAAGATATATGGGAAAATGAATTTAAATTTATAAGGACTCCGAACCACAATGCATATTCACGAGGTAACGGATTTCTTGCGGTAAAGCCATCATTCGGAAGCTTTGATGTTCCGAATAATCCGTCATTCGTGGGAATA
>USPO01000295.1 GCA_900556575.1 uncultured Eubacteriales bacterium | reverse complement strand
AACAGCTACATCACTTACACCTGATGCTACATCCATAAGAGCCTTTGCCTGTGAGTCAACCGGTGTGAATGAAGAACCCTTGAAGCTTTCGTCATCTGATGTTGCCAATTCTTCGCCGGCTGAACCTGCCTCTGCGACAACCTTTGCACTATCAAGAGAAGCTGTGTACTTGTCAACATTATCTGACTTAACTATAAGTACCTGTCTGTTTTCCATGTACGGAAGTGATACTGAAAGATTTGACTTTAAGTCATCTGTAATAGTCATACCGTTCCAGATACAGTCAATTTTCTTTGATGAAAGCTCAACTTCCTTTGAATCCCAGTTAATTTCCTGGAAATCAGCCTCAACACCGAGCTTATCACAGACAGCCTTTGCAAAATCTGTTTCAAAGCCGATTAATTCGCCGTTTTCCATATAGTTCATCGGTGCGAATAATGTATAGCCGATTGTTAACGAACCCTTTTCTTTGATATATTCCATGTCCGAAGCTACTGATGAATCAGTCTTTGAACCTGTACTTGCTGTATTTGTTGTTGAGCCGCAGCCTGCCATTGATGTTATTGCGGCAGCTGCTGCCGTTAATGCGATAAGCTTTTTTAATTTCATGGATTAAAACCCTTTCATCTATGTATATTTTATAATAATGATATTTTACCACGATAAAGCAATAAAGTCAAGTACTATCTTAAAAATTTCTTAATAAAGTACATATTTTTGTGTATTTTCGTTAATATATTGACAAATCGGATAGAAAATGATAATATATAGATAACAAATATAGAATATCGTTAAAGGCGGTATTAATTTTAGGAGGAAAAGCAAATGGCAATTACAAAAAAAATGTTTGGAAAAACATCATGCTGCGGCAAGGAAGTTTATTCCTATACTCTTGACAACGGTAACGGACTTTCTGCGGAAATTCTTAATTTAGGCGGAATCGTAAGAAGTCTTTATGTAACAACAAAGGACGGAAGAAAGATTGACGTTGTATTGGGACGTGACAGTTTTGATGAGTATCTCAAGAATGACGGCTATATAGGTGCATTGATAGGCAGACACGCAAACCGTATAAAGAACGGTGAATTTGAGCTTAACGGAGTTAAGTATCATGTAGGCATAAATGAGGGAAAAAACAGCCTTCACGGTGGTGTAAAGGGCTTTGATACAAAAATCTGGCAGGCATATGAAGGCGGAACAGACGAAGAACCGGCTCTCACATTAAGACTGTATTCAAAGAACGGGGATGAAGGATTCCCGGGCGGAATGGATATTTCGGTTATATACAGGCTTACAAAGGAAAATGCACTTAGAATTGAATACAGGGCAATAAGTGATGCCGATACGGTTTGCAATATGACAAACCACAGTTATTTTAACCTCGGCGGACACGACAGCGGTCTTATTACAAATCAGGTGCTTCAGATTAATGCCGATTTCTATACACCTAATGACAGCGAGTGTATGCCGACAGGAGAGGTATTATCGGTTACGGGTACACCGTTTGATTACAGAGCTCCGAAGCCGATAGGTCAGGATATAGATGCTGATTTCCCGCAGATTCAGGCGGTAGGCGGTTTTGACCATAACTATATGATTGCGGGCAGAGGCTTTAGAAAAGCAGCAGCGGCTGTTTGCGAAGAAACAGGAATTGTTATGGAGGTATACACAGATCAGCCTGCAATGCAGCTGTATACGGCAAACGCACTTCCGGAGGGAGTACATAAGAATGGTTCGGAGGATTATCCTATTCACGGTGCATTCTGTCTTGAAACACAGTGTGTTCCGAATGCAATGGAATTTTCACATTATCCGGGTCCTGTTCTAAAAGAGGATGTTATATATAAGACATTTACTGAGTATAAATTCATAGTTAAATAAAAATAAAGGGCATTGGCGGGGAATTTTGTTTGAACACCGCCGATGCCCTTTTATTAACTGATTTTATTTGATTTCGCAAATCCAGCCTTCAGGAGCTTCAATTCTGCCCATCTGGATACCTGTTAATGTTTCATAAAGCTTCTTTGTTATCGGTCCCATTTCATCCATGCCGCTTGGGAAGCAAATCTCGTTACCGTGGTCATAAATCTTACCTACCGGTGAGATAACGGCAGCTGTACCGCAAAGTCCGCATTCGGCAAAGTCCTTAACCTCATCAAAGTAAACCTCACGTTCCTCTGTTTCAAGACCTAAATATTCTTTAGCAACATACATAATTGAACGTCTTGTGATTGACGGAAGAATTGAATTTGACTTTGGTGTTACAACCTTATTGTCCTTTGTAACAAAGATAAAGTTAGCACCGCCTGTTTCCTCAACCTTTGTGCGTGTAGCAGCGTCAAGATACATATTCTCGTCAAAGCCTTCCTTATGAGCTGTTACAATCGGGTGGAGGCTCATTGCATAGTTAAGACCTGCCTTAACATGACCTGTTCCGTGCGGAGCAG
Source organism: uncultured Eubacteriales bacterium (assembly GCA_900556575.1). Lineage (GTDB taxonomy): Bacteria > Bacillota > Clostridia > UBA1381 > UBA1381 > UMGS1958. Next base: position 367 of record USPO01000295.1, on the reverse strand, counting down.
CTCTATCGAAATCACTTACCTTAATTGTAATCGGTTTTGCACCGCCCTTGAAGTACGGACCAACCGGTGTAGTAAATGCTCTGAACTGATAGTCTGTTGCAGGCTTAACACCGATAACCGGATTAATTCCGAACATGTACGGACGAATATATAATGAAGCACCTGAACCATACGGCGGAACATATGCCTCGTTTGCCTTTACTACTTCTTTGATTGCCTCGATAAAACGCTCTTTCGGGAATACAGGCATTTCAAGTCTTGCTGCTGAATTTGCAAGACGCTCAGCATTTAAGTCCGGACGGAAGCAGACTGTTCTGCCGTCCTCTGTTGTATAAGCCTTTAGACCTTCGAAGCAAGTCTGAGCATA
>USPO01000294.1 GCA_900556575.1 uncultured Eubacteriales bacterium | reverse complement strand
GTGGAATGGACAGTGATATAACTATCAGATTGACCAGAAGTGACGGTACTATCAAAATTTCAAAGGTTGAGTTGTTTGACGGCAGCGAACATGAGGACAGAACCGAGGATATGGGCGCGACAGGAGCAACAGGCATTCGTTCGGGCTTGACAGCGTATAACGGTATGTTCAACAGCTCGCTTGCAACGTGGAAAACAAACGATGTAACCTCCTTTGTACCTGAAAAACTTGATGACGGCACATATGGTATCAGAATAAAATCATCACAGGAAAATGAGCGCGCGGAATTTTCTATAGTACCGGATTACCGTTATCTCGGACTTACGCAAAAGAGTGAGTCTGTATCTGATGGTGTAAAAACTCCTATAAAGGTACGAGTAACATATAAAAAGAACGCGGGTACGATGTTTATAAAATGTACCGAGCTTAACGAGGAAGAAAACGGCTTGGTGATGACATCGGAAGACAATCAGCAGAGAATAGTGCTTGGAAGTGGAGATGGCGAATGGATAACTGCTGAAGTGGATTTGGATAATTTCTATATGGTCGGAGGCTCAACGAAGCGCGATTCGTATATACAGTTTGTAACAAAGGCTGCAACAGGAGGAACTCTTATCAAATCAATTGAAATTATAAATAAAATAGTAGAATAATGCAGAATAAAACACCACAGAGCTATCTGTTCTGTGGTGTTTTCTATAAAGGGGTAAAAGTATGCAGGTAAATGATTTTAAGGCTATAAAAAATATGTCTTGTTTAGAGAAAAATTTAGCTTATATAAGGTCAGAGTACAAAAAATTCAGAGATATGGAAATGCCTGAACTGACTGAGGAATTATTTAACTATTTTTATGCAACAGGTCAGCGACAGGAATATGAACAAAAGTATTTTGTGCGTCGGGGCGCACTGCTAATGTCGGCTATGATGTGCTTTATTTACGGTGAAGATGAACATTTTGAGACGCTTTTACGAATTATAAATGATATATGCGCTGAAAAGACTTGGGCATTTCCGGCACATATGTCAGAGGGGACGTTACATCCCGAACGTGTGATTGACCTGTTCTCTGCGGAAACAGGTCATGCGCTCACGGAGATATGCGAATTTCTCGGCAGTAAATTGCCTGTGGATATTATCGAAAAAATCAGAGTTGAGGTAGAGACACGTATTATAAATCCATTTATAGAAGAAATTTTCCCTTGGGAAACATTTAATCATAATTGGGCTGCGGTTTGCGGCGGAGCTGTCGGAATGACATTTCTTTATGCATTCCCTGAAAAATTTAATCTGGTAGAGAAACGCATTAACGGTGCGCTTAAGTCATACCTTTCGGGCTTTGGAGACGATGGAATTTCTACTGAGGGCTTAGGTTATTGGAATTATGGATTTTGGTATTTTACAGGCTTTGCTGATTTGTATAAGGAACGCTGCGGCGTGGATCTTATGAATAATTCAAAGGTGAAAAATATTGCTATGTGTCAGCAGAATATGTTTTTGACGGACAATAGTGTAATAAGCTACGGAGATTGCGTAAGACACGAACAGTATCATTCCGGACTTGCACATTATCTGAGAAATCGTTATGGCAGCGATATAAGAATTATAAATGACAAAATTTCGTCAGGAGTAGACCATTGCTACAGATTTCTTTCCTGCACGAGAACCTTTATGTGGACTGATAAAAACTTGGCGGGACTCAAAGAAGCCAAACCATCAGAAAGCTATTTTAAGGATGCGGAATGGTATATAAATCGTAAAGCAAAATTCGCATTTACGGCAAAAAGTGGCAGCAACGGCGGAAATCATAATCACAATGATGTCGGCAGTTTTATAATCGCGGGTGAAGAAGGACAGCTTATAGCGGATTTTGGTTCAGGCGAATACACTCACGAGTATTTTAATGAAGGACGGTATGATTACCTTTGTAATTCTTCAAGAGGACATAATGTTCCTATAATAGACGGCAAATATCAATCCGCCGGACAGAGTTTCAAGGGAAAGGTCATATGGAATGGAGCTGGAGTTTTTGAACTGGATATGGCAGAAGCGTATGCTGGTGTCATAAAAAGACTTAAACGAAAATTCAATCTGAATGATAACTATATTGAACTTACCGACGTTTTTGAATTTAATGATGACTCAAAGCATGATATAACAGAGCGCTTTGTTTCGGTAATAAAGCCTAAAATAACAGACGGAAAAGTTACTATAGGCAGTATGGTGATTGAATGTGATGAAACTCCGATACTAGGCAGTGAGCATTTGCAAAATCATGCGGCAGAGGACGATGTGCTCTATTTTGTAGATTACAAATCAAATACAACTTTTAAAATAAAATTTATTATGCAATAAAAAAGCGGATGTTGAAGTGAATTACTCAAAGGAAATACGCATACTGCTTTTATGATATGCGTATCTTTTTTTGTAATTGTTATATATGAAATAATGAATAATATCTGTGCATTTGATATAAAAAATATCAAATGCATGTTGACTTTGATATGATATAATGGTATAATATCAATATAACAAATATAACAAACTCACATAAATGTTTTGAAAATATTCGGAAAGGTGGTATAACAATGAGTAAAAACATACATATAATATCACATTCACACTGGGACAGAGAGTGGTATCTTCCTTTTGAGGAACATAGAATGCGATTGGTTGAGCTTGTTGACAAGTGTATGGAACTGTTTGAAACTGACGGTTCCTTTAAGAGCTTTCATCTGGACGGTCAGACTATAGTGATTGACGATTATCTGGAGATTAAGCCGGAAAACAGAGATAAGTTAATTAAGTATGTCAAAGAGGGCAGATTTATTATA
>USPO01000293.1 GCA_900556575.1 uncultured Eubacteriales bacterium | reverse complement strand
TATCGGCTGCCACCTCCCCCAAGGGAGGCTTACATTATTAATGCCAACTACAATATTACATTCCCATATGGCAGAGAATGCGGAGCGTATGCTCCGCTCTCTGCTTATTCAATTATGTGAACGATATTTTTATTGGGGGAGTATGGGGGGGGGAATCCCCCTCACGATAATTAATCCTTGCCTCTATCAGAGGGAGCAGCAGAGCTGTTCCTTGTGACAGAGTTAATGGATATTTATTATCCCTGCTCATAGATTAAAATATGAGAGGTGAGAAACATGAAAACACAACAAATTTTGTCTGCCGCACTGTCACTTGCGATGACGGCGGTTTCTGTTAATATTCCGGTACTGGCGGCAGACAGCAGCACAGAAAAGGGAACACGAAGCGTGTATATTCACGCTGATTCGGATTTGATTAATACTTCAAATTCAAGCACCGCTTATCTCGGTGAAACAACTAATGTTTACCTTGCTGTGGATAACCCTAATAAGGGACAGTATGATGTGACGTCAAATACACATCTTGAACCGCAGTATGATATGAACGGATATACAGTCCGTTTCTATTATGATCCGCAGTATTTTGATTTTGCCGGTCCGAATGCCGCATCACCTATTAACTATCGGCTGCCTAACGAGCAGTGGGACGGTTCAACGGTGATTATTGACGGCACACAGGTAGAGCAAAAGGCTGATGTCGGCTATTACGTTTTCCGTGAAGGCAGCGACACAAGAACAATAAACGGAAAAAGCTATAACAGCGCATATGTAACCGTTTTTTTCAGCGGTACATATCTGCCGCAAAAGCCAGACTCCGATAATTGGTACAATTTGTGTTCACTTCCGTTAAAGCCTATTAAAAAAGGCTCGACAGATGTATTTATCGAGGCGGACACAACAGATGAAACATCGCTTGAACTTTTTGCAAAAGATGTAAGCAGTGAATATCCTCCTACATTCAGCTATACAACGGTGAACGGCGGATACCATACGATAAATATTAAAGACAAGGCACGCCCCGCCGCACCTGTCGCAAAGCCGATTGCCGGCAGCTATACCGAAACACAGACAGTTTCACTTACGGCAGATGATGACTGCGATATTTACTATTCGCTCAATGACGGAGAATATATAAAATATGAAAAGCCGTTTGAGGTAAGTATGACTACGGAGGTTAAGTGCTATGTGGTAAGACAGACCGATGCACAGAAGAGCAACACCGTTTCGTATGTTTACAGGCTCGTTCCGACTGCTCCGCATTTGTTTATTGACAATGCAGGTCAGAAGCAGCTTGTATCAAATATTTATAACAGCAATGCAGCATTTACGGTTTACGGAACGGACTCATCAAACTGGGGGAATATTTCCGATGACAGTGAAGTGTACTACACATTTTCACAATCAGCCTCGGCATCTGCTCCCGAATTCGGTGATGACCCGAATACTCAATGGGTAAAGCTTGATAAGATAACTCAAAGCATAGATATTACAAAAAGCTGCATCGTTCGCCTTATCACCAAAAAACAGGAGGAATTAAGCGAGGCGGCATGGTATTCATTCGGAATACGTCCGTCAAAGCCTGCGGCGGATAAGGAAACAGGTGTATATGACGGAAAGATTGATGTAAGCTTAACATGCGAAACGGCGGACGCGGAAATTTATTATACGATTGACGGCTCGGACCCAAGAAGCGGCGGAATTTTGTATACCGGAAATCCGCTTAATTTCTATAAGGATACTACGTTAAGGGCAGTTTCAAAGTATAATGATGTATACAGTGAAATTTCTACATATTATTATCAGTTTGAAAGATATGACAGCTATGCTGTTACGGCTTTCTATCCGCCGGGTATGTATGAGGACAGTGTAAAGGTAAATCTTACAGCCGAAAATCCTGACAATACTATATATTATTCAACGGATAATGTAAATTGGAGCAAGTATACGGCAGGCGATGTTCTGAATATTAAAGATGATAATACATGCCTATGCACAGGATGAAGCCGGCAAAAAAGGAGATATTTATACCTTTATATATAAGATAAAGCCTAAGCCGCCGCTGTTCTCTCCGGAGGCAGCACAGTTTACAAACAGCGGTGAGGTAACGGTATTCTCCCAGTATCAGGGTGATAATTATGAGCTGCTCTATACCGTTGACGGCTCCGACCCGACTGTAAACGGAATTAAGGCGGACGGCGACAGCGTTATAATAAACATAAGCAAATATACGGTTATCAGAGCTGTTGTAAGAAAGAACGGCAATGTATATTCCGATGTTGTATCAAAGACCTATGATATAGTAAAATCAAAGCCGGCACAGCCGATTATGACTCTTACACAGGGCGGCTATATTCGGAAAATAGGTGACAGCGAAGGCTATAAGACAAGGTTTAGACCGGTTGCCGGAGGTGTTAAAATCTATTATACCATTGCATATAAAAACAGCAGCGGTGAACTTTCCGTAAAAGACCCTGTTCCGGGAGGAGAGGGAACATTTGAATATGTTACCGATACGGATATTGAAGTCAAGGGCGAAACTCTTATTAAGGCAATTGCTGTAAATGCACTCGGTGTAAAGAGCGACATTGCGATATTTGATTATGTGATAACTCCCGAAGCTCCGAAACTTCCGCCGAGTGCGGACGTAACGGACAGATTGCCGGTTGTTCCGGTCAATGCGGTTATGGGTTCACAGACTGTTTATGATATAAACGGAAATACAAACTCGGTTGTATCGGAAAGCGGAACATTCTGGCTCGATACTGCGACAGGCAATGCATACGAGGATGAGGAATGTACAAAGCCACTCGGAACACCGATGAATAAGACAA
>USPO01000292.1 GCA_900556575.1 uncultured Eubacteriales bacterium | reverse complement strand
ATAATTCGATGGCTTTTATTAGTGTACGAAAAAATAGAAATAAAATACATATTATTTACAATTATGTTTTGAAAATGTTATAAATTGTATGAAAACAAGAGGGAGTGTAACAAAATCACTGTTTTGCTACACCCCCAGCCTATTACTTATTTCGTTAAATATTCATAGCAAACCTCTGCCAGAACCTGTGCGCCATCTCCCGATGGATGCAGATGGTCACCGCTGTCATATTCGGACTTTAATGCCTTCGGATTTGTGGGGTCGCATACAGCTTTGTCAAAATCTATATATCCGTCAATCGAACTTGTTGTTCTTATCCAGTCATTGACCTTTTGACGGATATCTTCTCTCATATTATTATACGTTCTCCAGCCCTCTATCGGCAAAATTGTTGTCATTATAACCTTTAAGCCTAATCTTCTTGCTTCTCTTATATAGTAGCCGAAACCGCTTACCATGTTTTCAAGCGTTGGGAAATTGCTCATCGGTCTGAACGGGTTTACTCCGTCCGGATGAATTATATCATTAATTCCATGAAATATAACAACCGTATCGGCTCCTGCACAGTTGCACTCACGCACAAATCTGTTTTCTCCGCTGAGCCCGTAGTGTGCATACTGCAAACAGTCATACTGACCGAGAACTCTTGTTCCGCATACACCTCTGCGTATCCCTGCTATATTGTCATTATTTTCTATAAGTTTCAAATTCAACCTGTCCGGCCACGACTGTGCCGTTATGGAGTCGCCAAACAAAATTACCGAGCTTGCGGTATCATCCGTTAATACATCTATGGTATTCAGAAAATATGTGTAATTTGTAGGCATTCTGTTTTCAAGAGGTAATTCCTCTGCCTCCGCCAAATCTCCGTTTGCAAAATAATTATCCTGACACGGACCTTCTGTATATACATCTGACATAAGCTGTGTCATGCCCTCAAAATACATACTTACGGCAATATTTTTGCCCTTTACACTCTTAAATTCCACTTCATCGGAAGTTATTTCCTCTCCTGCCGGAATTATTCCCTCTCCGTCTCCGTTAAAGGTTAATTCTACCGTTGATGATGTATTTATTTTTGTATCACCCATATAATCCGATACAAAGGCCTTTGTTATCCTTACCGGCTCACTTCCGCATATATTTGAAAATCTTACTCTTATTTTTGTACCGTCAAGAGTACACTTAACTGCATATCTCAGCGTAAGATCCTTTGCATAATTTCCTTCACGTCTTTCGGCAACAGATGTAGCTGTTCCCCATGCACTTACCCATTTGCTCATTACTATTCCTCCGATACGCTTACCGTTCAACTATACGGCATAGCTTTTTTATTTCGGTTATATAATACCACAATCACAATGCATTTTCAAGTAGTTTTTGATAAAATAATATCAAAATTTTTAAGCTGCCTTATCCATAAGCCTTATTGCAGCTTCTATTTCCATTATCTCCTCTTCTGTCCTTCCCTGTCTCTTCATTATCTTCCTCATTCTTTCTAATGTTTCTTGTTTTCCCTTCTCCATTCCTTTCTCCATTCCTTTCTCCATTCCTTTCTCCATTCCTTTCTTCATTCCTCTTTCCATTCCTACCATTTCTATATAATCACTGTAATTACACATATTGTATGCCTCCTCTTCTATTTCCCTTGTCATCGTTAAATTATACTTCTCCTGTAAAATACTTTTCTTATCACTTTTTGAATACTTCTTTGAAAACAAAGTATTCAGCATTCCCAATACTTCATTATTAATTTCATTGGTTTTATCTCCGACGGACTTATCGCCTCCGAGACATATATACACCAATTCGGTTAAGTTATGCTCTGTATAGTCAGTCGCATTTCCAAAAACGTCTTTTTTAGTTAAGCTATATGATGATATAGTATTTCTGTCTTGTGCTGCCGGATTAAAGCAAATCCAAATACTATAAACTTTTTTCAGATTTTCATACTTTCCATTTGAAAATTCTTTTCCGTACTGAATGCTTAATTCTCTCGCTGTGTAATACTGCCCGCGCTTATATAAACGTGGCTGTCTATAATCCATTTGTCCCTCATAATTTACATATATGTGTATATCTTCTGTTGTATTTGGTTTTAATGCTCTTATCAATACATCAAAATCGACCGTTCCGTTATCTATTGATGTGTCTTCCCCGTTTAATTTCATTACTTCTTCTGAATCATATGACGTTCCTTCATAGTCATTAACATTAACCTTAGAAATTAACGGTTTTTCCTTTAAACAATCCATCACCTGCTCTCTGCTTAAGCCTTTGTATTCATCACAAACATAATTCATAATATACGAAGCGATTTCAGTTATACCAAATAATTTTTTACATGCTTCATCACACTTTATTTTTGCCGTTTCTATACTATCTATAGTATTTGCTGCATCGTTTGTTTTTTCCTTACTTCCTCCGCTATTTAAATTTTTAAACCTTAAATTCTTAATTTTACACAGGAACACAAGATACTATATATTTTTCTTACTTTATATTATATCATTATTTTATTTAGATTTCAAGCCATAAAATTAAAATTTATTTGTATATGATTTTAAAAATAATTTTCTAAAGCCTATAAAATTTACACATAATATATTGTAAATTCTAAAAATTTATGTTATAATATTATATAATCATTAAATCGAATAAAGAGGATTTACAATGGAAATTTCAAAGATTAAACAGTATATTGACTCGGAGGGCTATTTTGTAGCAACTCCGGTCGGAACAAGTATGTGGCCAATGCTAAGAAACCGACGTGACAATGTTTATCTCATAAAATATAACGGCGGTTTAAAAAAATACGCTTTACCCGTATATATC
>USPO01000291.1 GCA_900556575.1 uncultured Eubacteriales bacterium | reverse complement strand
ATCTGTGCTTAAGTTATATCTGTATTATTGATTATAATAAAAATATGTGATAAAATATAATTATAAAAGTTTATATTCAGTTTATATTGATGATGTAAACTACCATTAAATAAAAGTTTCGGAGGAATTTATTATGTTTCACATATTGGTTGTAGATGATGATAAAAATACAAGACGGCTATTAAAAGCAGTTATTGAAAATGATGGATACAGAGTATCCACTGCAGAAAACGGCGAACAGGCACTGGAAATTATGGATAAGGAAGTTATTGAGCTTGTTGTTCTCGATATAATGATGCCCAAAATGGATGGCTACGAATTTACAAAGGTTCTGCGGTCGGTAAATAATAATCTGCCCATTCTTATGCTTTCGGCAAAACAAATGCCGGACGATAAGAGAAAGGGATTTTTGGTAGGTACTGATGATTATATGACAAAACCTGTTGATGAAGTTGAAATGCTGCTCCGTATAAAAGCACTGCTGCGGCGTGCAAAAATCGCCACAGAGCATAAAATTAAAATCGGAGATGTTGTTCTCGATTATGATTCCTTTAGTGTGACTAAAAACGAAAATACTCAGGTGCTTCCTCAAAAAGAATTTTTATTGCTGTATAAGCTTTTGTCTTATCCCGGAAAGATTTTTACACGGATACAGCTTATGGATGAAATTTGGGGAAATGACTGTGACACAGGCTGGGAAACCGTTACCGTACATATAGGCAGACTTCGCAAACGATTTGAAAATTGGAATGAGTTTGAAATTAAATCTGTCCGGGGGTTAGGTTATAAGGCGGTGAAAAGCGTATGAGAAACAAAGTAAGGCTTAGCAAAAAACAGCGTATAGAGCTTATCTGTATTTTTACCGGAATAACATTATCAACATTTATTTTATCTGTACTTATTGTATCCTTTGCCGCATATTTTATCGTACGCACCGGAGCATTCAATATTGTAGATAAGGGATTGCCCGGCTCCGGCAGGCTGATTACATTAATAGCTCTTATGAGTATTCTTGTTAATATGATTTTCATTGTTCTTGTAGAAAAGCTTACAATGAAACCGGTAAAAAGATTAATTGCCGGAATGAAGCAGCTTTCTTCCGGAGATTATACCGCAAGAATGACAGTAGGAAAGCCTTTCGGAAACTTCTCTGTTATGCGTGAAGTTTCCGAAAGCTTTAATACAATGGCTGAAGAATTGCAAAATACAGAGACTCTGCGTTCCGATTTTATTAATAATTTTTCGCATGAATTTAAAACGCCTATTGTTTCTATTTCAGGTTTTGCAAAGCTTCTAAAAAACGGTGAATTGTCCGACAAAGAAAAGAAGGAATATATTGATATAATTGAAGAAGAATCAATGCGTCTCTCCTATATGGCAACAAATGTACTTAGCCTGACAAAGGTTGAAAATCAAAGCATTCTTACAGATACCTCGGTTTTCAACCTATCTGAGCAAATCCGTTCATGTGTTCTGCTATTAGAAAAAAAATGGGAGAAAAAAAATCTTGAACTTTATATGGATTTTGATGAATATATGATTTGTGCAAATGAGGACAACCTAAAGCATATATGGATTAACCTTATAGATAACGCAATAAAGTTTTCCCCTGACTACGGAATTTTGGCAATAGATATAAAGCAAGACCAGGCAAATTTATATGTATCAATCTCAAACACCGGTGAGGAAATTCCTATCGAAATGCAGGATAAGATTTGGCGAAAATTCTATCAATGTGAAGAATCACATGCCACTGACGGAAACGGAATAGGGCTTGCGATAGTCAAGCGTGTTACGGAGCTGCATAACGGTACCGTTAATGTTCAGAGCGATAGCAATTCAACAACATTTACCGTAAAGCTGCCGAAAAATCAAGAATAAAGCCCGTAATATATTAAACTAAATTAAAAACGGAGAAAATTATGATAAATACAAATAATATAAACATATTAGTAACCTTAGATGAAAATTATATTCCATATCTGAATGTAATGCTCTCATCTCTTAAATTCAAAAATCCTAATTGTATTTTTTCGGTTTATCTGCTTCATAATTCAATTTCTGAAGATGCATTATCCGAAACAAAACTAATCCTCGGAGCTTCGGGAAAAATTATTATGATTAAAGCAAAGGATACATGTCTTAATGGAGCTCCCACAACACAAAGGTATCCGAAAGAAATATATTATCGTATTTTTGCCGCACAATATCTGCCGAATAATATTGACAGAATTTTATATCTTGACCCTGATATTGTTGTAAATGGTTCCATAGAAAATCTATATAACATTACGTTAGATGACTATTACTTTGCGGCAGCTTCGCACACAGGTCCTCTATTGAGAAAAATTAACGAAATAAGACTTGATATGGATATAGAAAGTCCCTATATCAATTCCGGCGTTATGATGATGAATTTAAATCGTTTAAGAAATGAGCAGGATTATCAAGAAGTATTTGACTTCATTGAAAAAAGGAAAAAAATGCTGATATTGCCGGACCAGGATATTATAAGCAGCCTATATGGTAATAAAATTTTTGCGCTAGATACTTACAAATATAATATGACCGAAAATTTATATATGGCACGTTCTCGTTTTGACAAGGATTTAAGCATAGAATGGATAAGGAACAATTCTGTGATTATACACTACTGCGGAAGGAACAAGCCTTGGAAAAATAACTATATAGGTCAGCTTGATATTTTTTACCGCGAGGCATATGACCGTATGATTAAACAACTGTCATATTTGAAGAAACAAAAAAACATTGAATAACCTGTTTATGAAAAATAAAATAATTATTAATATAAAAAATTGTTTATTTTCAGTTTATTTTGTTT
>USPO01000290.1 GCA_900556575.1 uncultured Eubacteriales bacterium | reverse complement strand
GTTTTCCGGCATGAGTAACCTTCATTCTCGTTCTTATTCCGCCGTTATAGCACCTTGAATCCATAGCTACCGCAAGATCGTCCGCACGTCTGAATGCACTTGTAAGAAGAGGTATCATAATAGGTATCATTGCCTTGGCACGCTTGAATATGCCGCCGCTCTCCATATCAGCGCCCCTTGCCATCTGTGCCTTCATAAGTCTCTGTGCTTCTTCACCTATCGTCGGAATAAACCTAAGTGCTATCGACATCATCATCGCAATTTCATCAACAGGTACATTAAACCTTTTCAGCGGTTTCAGCAGTTTTTCTATTCCGTCCGTCAGCTGCAGCGGTGCTGTTGTAAGCGTCAGTATGGATGTTCCGATTACAAGCAGCGATAAACGCATTGCAAGATAAATTGATGCAATTACTCCGTCACGGCTTATTTTTATTGTTAACCCCAAAATATTTGCTGACAGAAGTGCATCTCCCGGCGTGAGGAACAGATTAAACAACGTCGTGAATGTAAAAAGCCATAACAGCGGCTTAAGTCCCTTAATAAGCATTTTTTCCGGAACAGTACTCACGGCAACCACTACAGCGGTAAAAATTATATATACCGCATATGCAGCCGGAGTTTTCAAAGCAAAAATTACTGCCGCATATATCAATGTCAATACAATTTTCACCCACGCTTCCATCTTATGCAAAGGTGAAGTACCGTAAATATACTGACCTATCGTTATATCCTTAAACATTTCCCAACACCCTTTTCAAATCCTTAATTGCGGCATCTACCGTATAAATACCATCGGCTATATCCAAGCCCGAATTTTTCAGCTTAATGCAAAGCTGTGTAATCATAGGTATATCAAGACCTATACTTCTGAGTTCCTCCGCTCTTGAAAATACGTTATCTATGCTGTCATTCATAACAACTGTTCCTTTGTTCATAACAACAGCTCGGTCCGCCGCCTCCGCAGCTTCTTCCATCGAATGGGAAACAAATATTATAATCATACTCGGATTTTCACTGTGCAGCCTTTTTATTATATCGAATATTGCTTTTCTGCCCTTCGGATCCAAGCCTGCCGCCGGCTCGTCCATAACGAGTACCTCCGGTTCCATAGCAAGCACTCCCGCAATTGCCGCACGTCTTTTCTGTCCGCCCGAAAGCTCAAACGGTGAACGTTCCAAATCCTCTTTACCGAGTCCCACAATCTTTGCGGCATACTGAACTCTTTTTTCGATTTCTTCTTCGGACAGTCCCATATTCTTTGGACCGAACGCAATATCAAGCTTTACGGTTTCTGCAAAAAGCTGATATTCCGGGTACTGAAATACCATACCCACCTTGAAACGCAGCTGTCTTAAATCCGTATCCTTTGCAGTCACTTCCGTACCATTGACAAATACCTTTCCGGACTGCGGTTTTTCAAGCCCGTTTAAAAGCTGAACAAGTGTCGATTTTCCGCTTCCGGTATGTCCTATTATTGTTGTTATGCTGCCATCGGGAATTTCAAGGCTTACATTATTCAAGGCGGATGAACTGTCCGAGCGTCCTATATTATATGTGTAATTCACATTTTCCAGTTTAATCATTTTACTTAACACCCGCTGCTTTCATAATCTCATTATACAATTCATCCACGTTTAAAACATCGGTTTTAATATTTATCCCCGCTTTTTTCAGCTCGTACGCTGTTTTTGTAATCTGCGGTACAGATAAGCCTATTTTTTCAAGTGCTTCAACATTTGAAAATACACGTCTCGGTACATCATCCATTACTATTTTACCCTCGTCCATAACGATTACACGGTCAGCGAGTGCCGCCTCCTCCATGTAATGGGTTATATGAACTATTGCTGTACCTTTTTCTTTATTTATTTTGCGAACCGCATCTATAACTTCTTTTCTTCCCTTCGGGTCAAGCATAGCCGTTGATTCATCGAGAATTATAAGCCTGGGCTGCATTGCAAGCACTCCGGCAATTGCTATACGCTGTTTCTGTCCCCCGGAAAGATTTGCCGCTGCCTTTAAGGCATAGTCCGACATATCAACAATTTCCAAAGCTTCATCGACACGCTTTCTTATTTTCTCCGGCGGCAGTCCTATGTTTTCGGGTGCAAATGCAACTTCGTCTTCGACCAATGCGGCTACCATCTGATTATCGGGATTTTGAAAAACCATTCCCGCACGGGAACGAATTTCAAACAGGTTATTTTCGTCAAGGGTATCGAGTCCGTCAATATACACATGACCACCCACAGGCAGATTAATACAATTAAAATGCTTTGCAAGTGTTGACTTTCCGCAGCCGTTATGACCGAGTATTGCCGTAAAGCTGCCGTCCTCAATATCAAGGCTTATATCATCGAGTATTGTTTTCCCACGTTTTCCTTCCTCTTCAAGATAGGCAAAGCTTAGGTTTTTAATGCTTATAATATTCATTTTGCCGACCATCTTCCCGATATTCCGCAAGGCAGTACCAAACCGCTTGCACTCATCGGGAGTCCTATTTCGTCAGCCGCTACCTCGCCGCCGTATTTTCTTTGCAAAGTTAAAGTTAAAACATTTGAAAGAATAGTTTCCGTCAATCCAGTTGTATAGCAGTTAATGAGGAAAAAGAGCGGATTATCCGAAAGTATCTTCATACAATCGGAAATAAGCGGATATAGCTGATCCTCTATCTTCCAAAGTTCACCCGAAGGACCTCTGCCGTATGACGGCGGATCCATTATAATCGCATCATACTGTTTGCCGCGTCTTATTTCACGCTGAACAAATTTAACCACATCATCAACTATATACCGAACAGGTCTGTCTCCGAGTCCCGATGACATAACATTTTCTTTTGCCCATG
>USPO01000289.1 GCA_900556575.1 uncultured Eubacteriales bacterium | reverse complement strand
GCTGAAATCTATAAAGTACACTCCGCCGTTAGTCATATCTCCTGTCAAATCGTATACCTTCAAGCCCTCTGTCTGATGCTTGTAAGCACTGTTATTTTTATCGTCCTTTATGTTGGCACATATTCCTATTTCCTTAAGGTCAACTGTTACCATTCTCTTTCTCTGACTTTTTGACATTATTTTATCAATATCCAATGAACTTCCGCTCTCGTGACTGTTGGTGAAAATGTATTCATACTCTATATTGAACTTCTTTGCAAAGAAAATAGCAAAATACCACATGAACGCAACAAGAACAAAGCCTATACTGAACGAAAACTGGCTTATACCGGTTCCGGCAAGTACATAGGCAAATGCCATTATAAGCATACCCATCACAATGGTAAGGACACCTGCACCGGCATAAATTGCTATTACTGCCGCTTTTGCCTTTCCTGTGTTCTTATGCTTTACCAAATATTCCATATATACATCATTCATTAGTTATTCTCCTTATCACTTCTGCTCTTTATCATTTCACTTAATGCCCTGAGTGCTCGTCCTCTGTGGCTGACACTGTTTTTTTCTTCCTGTGTTGCAGATGCAAAGCTTTTTTCAAGCTCGCTGCTGAAAAATATCGGGTCATACCCAAATCCGTTTTCGCCGACCGGCTTATACAAAATACTTCCGTTTACAACACCTTCTGCAGTAATCGCACTTCCGTCTGTATCTACAAATGCAACAACGGAAACAAATTTCGCCGACCTGTCTTCTTTTCCGTCAAGCTCCGCCAAGAGTTTTCCTATCCTATCCGCATCAGTGGCATTTTCGCCCGCCCATCTTGCGGATAAAACTCCCGGCTGTCCGTCCAGCGCATCAACACACAAGCCGCTGTCATCGGCAATTACCGGTGCATCACATAAAAGTGCAACGGAACGTGCCTTAATCAATGCATTTTCCTCAAAAGTGTTTCCTGTTTCCTCCACCTCGGCATAAATCCCTGCTTCATGGAGGGTAACAACCTCAAAACCCAGCGGAGAAAGTATTTCGCCAAATTCACGAACCTTTCCCTTGTTATTTGTAGCTGCTATTACTTTCATCTTATTTAACCCTTTAACAATGATTTTTTCAAATCTGTCCGCTAAAATATCCGAATATACAACATATGGGATATTTTGACGAACTTTGTTCCTTTCAATGAAAATTTAATATGACTGTATTATAGCACAGTTTTATCTTTCTGTCAACATTTTAACAGTTTTTTATCTATAATAGGCTTTTACATAAGTAAATTTTAATATTAAATTCCCGTTTATATTAATCAGTATTGAAATATTCTTTAATTTTTCTTTAAATTTCTCTTGCAAAATCCTACAAAATATATTATAATATAAATTGAAGTATTATTACTCGGATATATCATATCCGAAAACGAAAGGACTAATGAAATGAAATTAGGAATAGTAGGTTTACCTAATGTCGGAAAATCGACACTTTTTAATGCAATTACTCAGGCAGGTGCGGAAAGTGCAAACTATCCGTTCTGTACTATTGAACCGAATGTGGGTATAGTTGATGTACCGGACGAAAGACTTGATAAGCTTGCCGAAATGTACAACCCGAAAAAGGTAACTCATGCATTTATCGAATTCGTAGACATTGCCGGTCTTGTTAAGGGCGCTTCAAAGGGTGAAGGTCTCGGAAACAAATTCCTCGCAAACATTCGTGAATGTGACGCTATCGTTCACGTCGTACGTTGCTTTGAAGATACAAATATTACTCACGTTGATGGTTCGATTGACCCGGTAAGAGATATAGAGATTATCAATCTCGAGCTTATTTTCTCGGATATTGAAATGCTTGACAGACGAATCGACCGTACAAAGAAGGCAATGAAGGGCGACAAGAGCCTTGCAAAGGAGCTTGCACTTCTTGAGAGAGTTAAGGCAGCATTAGAGAACGAAACTCCGGCAAGAGCCTTGGATTACACAGAGGAAGAAGCTGAAATTATGAAGGATGTATTCCTCATTACAATGAAGCCCGTAATCTATGCCGCAAACGTTGCTGAAACTGATTTTGCGGACGGTATCGAAAACAACAAGTATGTTAAAGCCGTTGAAGAATTTGCCGCAAAGGAAAATTCACAGGTTATGCCTGTTTCAGCAAAAATCGAAGAAGAAATTTCACAGCTTGACGGCGAGGAAAAGGCAATGTTCCTCGAAGAACTTTGCATGACCGAATCGGGACTCGACAGACTTGTTAAGGCAAGCTATACACTTTTGGGCTTGATAAGCTACCTTACAGCCGGTGAGCCGGAAGTCCGTGCATGGACAATCAAAAAAGGTACAAAGGCTCCGCAGGCAGCCGGAAAAATCCACAGTGACTTTGAAAGAGGCTTTATCAGAGCCGAAGTCGTACACTACAACGACCTTATGGAATGCGGCACAATGGCAGCTGCCAAGGAAAAGGGACTTGTAAGAAGTGAGGGAAAGGAATATGTTATGCAGGACGGAGATATTGTTCTCTTCCGCTTTAATGTATAATTAAATTATTTACATTATTTATTATAATAGAAATAATTGTTTTTTCTCTTGACAAATGCACCAAAATATCATATAATATATAGCATAATATTACGGAAGCAAGGGACAGCCCTTGCGGATGCGATACTATGAGATTAGAATAGAAGAGATTGAGAGGTATTTATTATGAAAAAATTAACAAAGGTATTATCGGCAGCGGCAGCTATGACAATGCTTGCAGCAGCTGCGGGATGCGGTTCTTCAACAGACACAGCATCGACAGACGGTGAAAAAACTTATAAAATCGGTGTACTCCAGTATGCTGACCATCCGTCACTCGACAATT
>USPO01000288.1 GCA_900556575.1 uncultured Eubacteriales bacterium | reverse complement strand
CTGCAATGCCTGATATGGAAGCAGTTTGTGAAAAGCTGGGGGAGGAACGTTTATGAATATAACCGATAATTTTACGGGTTTACAGCATATTGGTATTCCCACAAATGATATTGAAGAAACGGTAAAGTTCTATAAATCATTAGGCTTTGAAGCGGTTCTCCGCACAATAAATGCCGAAGTAAACGAAAAGGTTGCGTTTATGCGTCTGAATGGTCTGACTTTGGAGATATATGAGAATCGGTCTGCTGTGATGTCTTATGGTGCTGTTGATCATATTGCATTAAATGTCAAGTCTGTTGATGAAGCATTCAAGTTTGTAAACGAAAGCGGCTTGAATAATACAAAGGATTCAATTCATTTCCTTCCGTTCTGGGAAAACGGAGTGAAATTCTTCACCATTGAGGGACCGAACAAGGAAAAAATCGAATTCAGTCAGTATTTATGATAGACAACCGAACTTGCAGGGCTTAGAGCTTTGGGAACAGAGTGTCCTCATCACAATACACATAGTGGAATTGAAGTTAAGTACGAAATACTTGAACTTATTGGGAGATGATATTATGAAGAATGTAACTATTAAGCTTGAAACCATCAATGATGTAAAGAATTTCGTAAGTGCGGTTACAACCTTTGAATGTGATTTTGATATTGTTGCGGACAGGTATGTTGTTGATGCAAAGTCGATAATGGGCATTTTCAGTCTTGACCTTAGCAAGCCTCTTGATCTTCATATCAATACAGATGATGAAAAGGAGATAAGTGCTGTTTTAAAGGCGATTTCGGCTGTGCTTGTTTCCGAATAAAGCTCTTTAACCTTTAGATAAATCATAAAAGCTTCGGGCGTTCTCCAAAATGTCCGAAGCTTTTTTCATTTGTATTCAAGTTACAAATGAAGATTTTATGAGAAAATTTATGTCAGCTTTGATTTCAGCCGTTTGGACAGATCCTGCAAATCCTGACAAGCATCAAAGCACATCTGATTGTATCGGTCAATATCTTTGGTGCTGCTGTTGACAGTAAGACCGCTATTGAAAGCCCGAATTTTCTCACGCCGTTCGTCAAACGCCTTGTTGTATTTCTCCAAAAGTTCAGGATAGCCGGAGAGCTTCTTGCGGTAGCTCCTGCATTTGTTGTCGAAATTGAGATACACTTCTTTTATCGGATCAGCCATAGCACGCTTTTTGTAATCATCGTTCGCCTTGTATAAACGCTCCTTTTTGCAAGTAGTCCTGCCACAGGTCAGAGAAGCATTTGAACGTTTGGTTATCATAAGCTGCCCGCAGTTTTCGCAGTTGGTGATAAGTCTGCCTGCATCGGACATTATATCGGAGTAAATATCGAGCAAAGTGAGAATGTTGTCATTTGCTACATAAAGGCTTATGTTCCTGTCATCAACGTGTACTCTGTAAAGAGAGCTGTCCAAAACATCATTGCTGCTCCGAATAGCTGTTCGTATATCGAAAATATCTGCTGCCCTTACCGAAATGAACGGGCGGAAGATTTTCTCACTATCTGCTTTGAACAATCCAATATATTTTTCCGCACAATCGTGGTTGCCCTTTACGGACAGCCCGATTTTTTTATGAAAATCACGCTGACAAATCTTGAATTTGCTGAAAAGAAAATAGATAATATAGTTTTTAACGATATTAGCGTATTCTGAAATATCGTAATACTCCGACAGCTCCTCAAGGACACAGTTGCAGCTGCCATCACATAATGCGTCCGCATTGCAAAGCCTGTCGCTTAACTCAATTATTTCGTTCAGCTCATACTTTACCTTCATAAGCCGATTTATATCCTTTACAAGGTTGCCTGCCTTATTGCTATGCCGCATAAGTCCCTTTGTCACCTTTTTCGGACAGCCTGCATATGCCCAAGCCTTAATATCGGAAGGAGTACCGACAATATATGTTTCCGTATCCTCGGAAAAGTCAACGATTATGCCCACCGAAGCAATTTCTCCGCAGCACTCAAACAGATCTATCATAACAAATACGCTCCTTTCGGAAAAAATCAAATGAAATCCGCCAAAAAAATTTTATAGATTTATTATATCACATTTTGCACGTTTCGTCAACGGATAGTACGGAATTATCTGCGTTTGTTCGATGTTTGCACGCAAGGGTGTAATGGCTATAGAAATGCAAAAAAGGAGCGTGAGTTTTTGCTCACACTCCTCGATAAATTGGAATTTGACGAATTAAAGCTTACATATCATAATGTACTCTTCTTCGTTTTCGTCAGTTATTTCAAATCCAACATTCTTGTACATATTAACTGCATAGTTTGTTTTTTGAACGGCAAGTGATGCTTGCTTATATTTTTCTGTTTTCAGTAGATCAATCATTGATTTCATCAAAGCAGTTCCTATTCCATGGTTTCGGTATTCTGGGAATAATGATATTGCAAAAGATGGAGTTTCATTATCAACATGACCATAATCATTCATAATCCGAACCCATACGGCACCAACTATTTTTTTGTCAGACTCTGCAACAAGACAGTAATCTCCACTATGCTTTCCAAAATCTGATATATACACCTGTAATTCAGGCTTATTAATAATATCTTTTGGAGGTGCTTTGACACCTTCGGGAATAAATATTGCCTCATATAAAAAATCGCTTAATATTTTATATTCAGCTTCTCTTATATTTCTAATTGTATAGTCCATAGATTACCTCTTCAAATTCCGATATGTCGAGCAGTTTCTCTACCCGATTTATTCCATTATACCCCAAACTATAAATATAGTCAAGTGGAGAACAAACAGATTTATCATAACAAATACGCTCCTTTCGGAAAAATTCAAATGAAATCCGTCAAGTCAAAAAGATTTTATAGAATTTATATATCACGTTTTGCACGTTTCGTCAACGGATAGTACGGA
>USPO01000287.1 GCA_900556575.1 uncultured Eubacteriales bacterium | reverse complement strand
AACTATTTATTGTAGCCGGAGAGTCATCGAATGTCATTGTTACGTCTGATGCACACTCATAACTTACTGATTTACTCTCACCGTTCGGCGTAAATCTTACGAAAAGCTTACCGCTTGAATTCGCCTTACCATCATATTTTCCGACTATAGTCTGATCCGGAGTTGATGCCAGTGCATCTATGCTCATAAGCTTGCTGCCCGAAAATGCAAAAACTGCACTTACACCCTGAATCATATCCGAAGCCTGATACGATTCACCTTCAGCACGCATCGAAGTATCGCTGCTGAACGCAAATTCCGAAACCTTTCCGTCAGAATCCTTATAAGTTACATTGCCTGATATTGTATCAACTTTTGTAAGTTTTCCAACTTTAAAACTGTAATCACACTTATCAACAACTCTCGAAAGCATTACTGCCATCTGTGCACGCGTTACAGATGTTGTCGGCGAAAATCCTCCGTCATCCATGCCCTTTAAAATTTCCTGGTCTGACGCATATTTAACATAACCCACCGCACTTGACGGAATGAGTGCCGCATCTGTATATGAAAGCGAGGCATTTTTATCTGCAAGTGCCTGCTTTTCACCGCCCATTGCCTTTGTTATAATAATAGCAGCCTCATAACGTGACATAGGCTTTGACTTTTCGTCATTTTTCAAATAAGTTACAAGATCTGTTTCCTTTAAAACGCCCTTGTATAAGAGATATGCAATCTCATCACTGCCCCATGTAAGGCTGTAAGGTGCAAGCATTTCATCATACTTATTATGTGCAATAGTCAGAACTTCCTTATTGCTCTCGTTATTAGAACCCATGACTCTTGCAAAAAGCGATAAACATTCCTGACGTGTTACCTGATTATCCGGACGGTATGTTCCGTCCTCGTAACCGTTTATGTAGCCTGCCGCAGCCATATCTTTAACAGCTGTTACCGCCCATGAATAGTTGCTTCCTGTCATATCGGTAAAATTAACGGGTGCCGCAAGTACAGCCGGTACCGATGATGCCATAATTGCCGCAGCAGCTGCCGCAGCTATAACTTTTCTCATGTCCTTCATAATGTTTTTTTCCTTTCATCCCTATATTTTATCCTCACATATGAGATACTGCCTATATGGCAATGCCTCAAAACATATATACAAACTCATCTATATGAGTTATATTTGCTCACTTATTATTATAGCACATATAACAATACATTGCAAGTATTTTTTCTATTTGTAAAGATTTGTTCTTATTACCGTCATATTTTATGTAAATTTATTATAAACACCCTCCTTCTATAGTATTTTAAAAGCACAATTCATTTTATTATTAATTAAGATTTTTTTATCTTGCAATTTCTTAAATTGAGTAGTATAATAAATATGGGATAGATGATACTGCAAAATATAATACCTCATTCTATTTTGCGGCAATCCCATAACAAACACTTTAATATAAGGAGATACTCAAAATGTCTTTATCTATAAGATCAGCAAATGAAAATGATACTAAAACGATAATGAAACTGCTTCATGAAGTACTTGAAGTTCATGCGGCACTTCGTCCGGACCTATTCATTTCCGGAACTACCAAATATACGGAGGATGAATTGAAGACTATAATTGCAGACAGTGAAAACAGACCTATATTTGTCGCAGATGAAGGCGGAGAAGTTCTCGGCTATGCATTCTGTGTAATAATACGTTCAAATGGGACAAACAACTCACCTGCATGCAAGACATTATATATAGATGATTTATGTGTTGATGAAAATGCAAGAGGAAAACACGTTGCTTCTTCATTATATTCATATGTCAAAAATTACGCAAAGGAAATCGGATGCTACAATCTCACCCTTAATGTATGGGAAGGCAATGATGCACGCAAATTTTATGATAAAATGGGACTTAATGTAAGATGCACAACAATGGAGGCTATATTATGATAAATGTTAGAAAATATACTGAGAATGATATTCCGCATATGGTCAAAATATGGAATGAAGTCGTTGAAGAAGGAATTGCATTTCCTCAGGAAGAATGTCTTGACCTCAAATCAGGAACAGAATTTTTTGCCGCTCAAACCTACTGCGGTGCAGCAGAAGACGATGAAACAGGCGAAATTGTCGGAATGTACATTCTCCATCCAAACAATGTTGGAAGATGCGGACACATATGTAATGCAAGCTACGCTGTTGACTCAAAAGTCAGAGGAAAGCACATAGGTGAAAAGCTTGTACTTGACTGCATTAGGCAAGCAAAGGAACATGGCTTCGGTGTACTTCAGTTCAACGCCGTAGTTGCATCAAACATACATGCACGTCATTTATATGAACGCATAGGCTTTAAACAGCTTGGTACAATTCCAAACGGTTTCCGTACCGGGCACTCCGTCGCCGTGGCGCGACCGCTCCGTGGAGGAAAACCTCGACCTGTTCGTCCGCATGAAAAACGGCGAATACGAAGATATATGTCCGTATTTTATTACTGTCGACGACTTTGAATAATTTTATTTCAAAAAAATTTTGGGAGCTGCCACGAAACAATGTTTTTCGGCAGCTCCCAATTATTTTATTCATATGCTAGCATTAACCTTCATAAAGCTTTAATAGATATTTTTCATCCTCTTCTCCAAGTTCCTTTCCTCTTATGAGGTTTCTTGCTATATCTATTGCTCTTCTGCTGTAATTTATATCAGTAAAGCTGTAATATGCTCTAAGATTTGACATGACATTTTCCGCATCGACTATGAGTTCCACATCAGTGGTAACAGAGCAGCAATACCCAAGTGATGTTACTAAAAGTACAAGTGTATTGCTGTCTGCATTGCCTTCTTCTATGCGGTCTAATAATGCTTCTATCAAGTCTTTCATTCCGTTTCTGAAACTTCCGCCGTTCCTGATTAAAGCTCCC
>USPO01000286.1 GCA_900556575.1 uncultured Eubacteriales bacterium | reverse complement strand
CAGCAGTGTAAGGATAACAGTTCCGACAAATGAAAAAGCCGGCGGCAATTACAAGGCTATTGCGGCACAGTATGACGGCGAAAGACTCAAGAAATGCTTATCTGTGGATTTTACTGCTGAAGAAAATAAGTCAAGTTATGATATAGTATTTCCGGAAAAGATAAATGAAAATACCCGTATTATGATATGGAGCAATAATGACGGTGAGGATATGAAACCAATGTGTGCTGCCAAAGAAAATGATTCGTTAAAGGCAGATACGGCAAGTGAAGATGGAAGTATAAATATAGCGCTTGTCGGAGGAATGGCATCACAGACATATATCGGCGATTATTCGGGTACACCTACAAAGAATGTATCACCGTATCAGGGATTAAAGGATAGATTCGGAGAAGGTAATGTTCACTTCCTTGGTCATGCGGATGATAATGACACATTATTCAATATAAAAGCAATAAAGCTATTATTGAAGAATGGAAACGAAAGAGAAGTAGACTTGACAAAGGCTGAAAATGTATCGGGAATGACTGCCGAAAATGGTCAGCTGATGAATATAACACCGCTTGGAAAGGCAACAATACCTAATGTGAATTTTTCAGATGTAACAGATGTTAAAATAGAGATGGCATCCGGAAATTCAGTCGGAGGTATGGTCTACATAGGATACAGCAACGAAAGCAATATAAAGTCTGAAATTTCTTCAAAGCCGACAGAAAGTCTGAATGATTATGAGGTATGCTCTGCAGCATATACAGGCGAAGACGGCGGTTATAACGGTACAGCAAATATGTGTATAACAGTTCAGGCAAAATCAGATTTTATGATTGATGACGGAAACGGAAATTCGGTTATTAATCCTAAATACAATAATGCATTGAATGATGCGGATGTAATTATCGCATATTCGGGTACAATGGTCGGAAACGGAGAGGCTGAAACAGGATTAAATGCAGACGGACATGAATCCAATGACAGAACAACTATCTCACTGCCTTATCGTGACAGACATGTAAATGCTATATGCAATGCAAAGGATAGCAGCGGTAACAATACTTATTCGGATAAAACAGTTGTTGTAATGCAGACGGTAGGCGAGGTTGATGTTACTCCGTTCAAGGATAATTGCAGAGCAATTTTATGGACATCTTACAATGGACAGAGACAGGGAGAGGCACTTGCAAATATTTTAGCGGGAGATGTAACTCCTTCGGGAAAACTTACTTCAACATGGTATGCACCGTCAGACCTTGATATTATGACCTGTGGCGGAGTACATACTAAGGATAGTGAAGGTATTACATGGAAGAGAAATGATTACAGCATAAGACAAAGATATGATGAAAACGGAAACTGTACATGGCCGGGAAGAACATATATGTATTATAACGGAATACCACAGTATCCGTTTGGATATGGACTTTCATATACAAACTTTGAGTATTCCGACCTGAAGCTTGATAAGGATTCCGTAGATGCAAACGGAGAACTTAGTGCAAGCATAAAGGTTAAGAATACCGGAAATTATGCCGGAACGGAGATTGCACAGCTTTATGTACATTATGAAAACGGCGACGGAATTAATTTACCTGTTCAGCAGCTTGCGGGATTTACAAGAGTAAGTCTTGAACCGGGTGAAGAAAAAGAAGTTGAAATTAAGGCAGACATAAAGAATCTTGCTCAGTACAGCGAAAAGCTCGAAAAATATTATATGCCGACAGGAAAGTATGATATATGGATAGGTTCAAACGTAACAGATAAAGCAAATATTGCAAGCTTTGAAATGAGCGGAGTACTTAATTCGGAAATTAAGACAGTTTCTTCTATACCGGATGGAGTGGTTGTAAAGGGTGCATACGATGCACAGGAAAATTCAACACAGGCAATCAATGAGATAAAGCAGGAAATTTCTGCAGTAATGACAGATGAAGAAATCTATGATTTATCAAAGGCTGATGTTTCATTTGAAAGTGAGGATGAAAGCATTGCAAGAGTAAGTGCAGACGGAGTTGTAACGGCAGGAACTAAGGAAGGTGTTACAATTATAAGGACAATTGTAACAATAAACGGAGAAACAAAAACAGCCGAGATACCGGTAGTTTGCAGATTGCAGAAAGCAATTAATTCCGATGTAAGAAAAGAGTTTGTAAATTCGCTCGATGAGATATATGCAGGATATAATGAAAATGATTATCGTGATAAGTATTGGAGTGAACTTACAGGTATTTATACAAAGGCAAGAGAAGAACTCTTAAATACTCAGGACGAGGCTAAGCTGCAGGAAATTTTAGATACAGCATCAGAGGATATGTCAAAGGTTCGTGACAGTCTAAAGGCAGACGAATACGCTTATACAGTAATCTTAACAGGCAAAAATTATAGAAATGCTGATATAGAGATTATTTATAACGGTGATGAGGATGAGCCTGCAGCAGATGTAATCATAGATGTATACAGAAATGATGAGCTTATTAATTCCGAAAAGAAAGAGTGTATTGCCGGAGTAAATGAAAATCAGAAGATAAGCATCGAAGATTTGGAATATGGCGATATTGTTAAATGCCGCATAGAGGAAGCCGGAGCATTGGTATCAAATGAGACACAGGCAGAGATTAAAAAGCCGTCAAGTCATATTGTATATGATTTAAGCGACAGCAAATATGACAGACTTGCGGCACTGACAGCCGGAGAAGCATTCGAAGAGATTGACGGTGTAGGCGGATACGGAGACTTTAACGATATATCAAATGTAAATTACACTTATGAATATAATGGAGAAAAGTACAATTTGACAGGAGGATTCCAGGGCGGTAAGGGTTCCTTTACAAAGACCAATATATACATAAGACCGTTTGACTGCTATTCAAAAGCGACCGTAACTGTTTTATTCGATTCTTCGTCTGCGGATAGAAAGGTGAGAGTTTCTCA
>USPO01000285.1 GCA_900556575.1 uncultured Eubacteriales bacterium | reverse complement strand
TATCTGAACCAATTATAAGTGGCGAGCCTAAGAATGCCCACATTGCAAAATGCTGCATATACTGTTTATCACTGCATCCTCCTATTCCCACATTTCCGCTGCCATGCATTCCGGTTATAAGCATATCCATATCGTTAAAACATCCGGAAGTATTATTTTCAAGATTATTAAGCTGACTTTTAAATATATCTATATATGATTTTGGAGTGTCAAATATATCTCCTGTTGAACGATAAGTATTAGCCCCATGTGAACGCATCCACTGTGACGGATTTTCCACTCCCCAGTTACACGCTGCAAACAATATATCTCTGCCGCTGTTTCGCAATGCCATAGCCATTGTAAGATATGCATTCTTTGTATCCGCACTTTTGGGAAAATTGCAATAGTCATATTTAAGATAATCAACTCCCCATTCTGCAAACTGCTTTGCATCCTCAAATTCATGACCATAACTTGAGGGATAGCCTGCACAGGTTTTAAATCCTGCACACGAATACATTCCGAATTTTAAACCCTTTGAATGTACATAATCGGCAAGGTACTTCATTCCATGCGGAAATAGATTTAAATCCTCCTTTAATTTTCCGTCTACCCTCTCCATAAGCGACCAGCAGTCATCAATAATAACATATTCATATCCTGCTTCCTTATATCCGTCCGATACCATAACATCTGCAATTTCCATTATAAGACTTTCGTTAATATCCTTGCCAAAGGTGTTCCATGAATTCCAGCCCATAGGTGGTTTGTGTACTAACATTGTTTTATTCCTCACTTTCTTTTTTTTGCCCATACATGCTTAATTATTATATTTATTTTATCATATTTTATAAAAATGTAAATATAAAATACTTGCATTTATGTGTCATAATATTGTATAATAAATATATAATTAAGATTGAAAGGAGTTTACTATGGATACACAATTTACCGCTGCACATTTAGGTGATTTCTCAATATTCGTTGTCGGATATGAGCAATGTCACCCAAAGCATCATTTCTCATATATATTTCATAATCGTTTTTTGATACACTATATTGTATCGGGAAAGGGAAAGGTTATTACCGGAGAAAAGGAGTATCACCTATCATGCGGAGATATGTTCTTTATCGGAAACCAATATTGTTACTATGAAGCCGATGAATTTGACCCTTGGACATACATATGGATTGACTTTTCCGGAAGTATTGCCGATAATTTTTTTGAAACACTCGGAGTAAATGAATTAAATCCAATATACTCTACAAATAATCCTGAACTTATTGCAGGCTGCTTTAAAGAAATGCTCAATATTGATAAATTAAACAACAGTTTTCTCGTAAACAGCCGTTTTTTCTATCTTCTTGGCTGTCTTATAGAAACCAATAAAAATGAAAACAAATTAATTAATAA
Organism: uncultured Eubacteriales bacterium; assembly: GCA_900556575.1. Lineage (GTDB taxonomy): Bacteria > Bacillota > Clostridia > UBA1381 > UBA1381 > UMGS1958. The sequence goes on along the minus strand of USPO01000285.1, from coordinate 1,530 downwards.
AAGTATAAACAAATATGTTGAGCAATGCTGCGAATTTATCCACATAAATTATAACAGAGGAATAAATATAAAAGATGTATGCCGCTTTATCGGCTTAGAATACTCTTACCTGTCACGCTTATTTATGCAGCAACTGCATATAAGTCCGGGACAATATCTCATAGATTACAAGCTTTCACAGGCAGAACATTTACTAAAAAATACGGATTTAAGCATAAATGAAATATCTATCGCCTCCGGATATAATGACAGAGTTTCATTTTCAAAAGCATTTACTAAAAAATATGGAGTTCCACCTAAATATTACCGTAGCAAATAGAAAAGAAGCTGTTGCAAAACTCAAAGAGTTTTGTGACAGCCTCTTGGGGTTATAGAAAAATAGTGTAGAACGGACGAAACGAAGGGTGCAGCCCCTTATCCACCAAAACTCACATCTATATTAACAATTTCAGCATCTGTTCCGACCCGCATAAACGGTCCCCAGACACCTACTCCGGATGTTACTATATTATGCATATCACCTTTTTTCAAGTAACCGGTAGGATTTTCCCAAAATGCTTTTATGAGTAAATTCCCCGGAAAGGTCTGACCGTTATGAGTATGTCCGCAAAGCAGCAAATCACATCCCGCTTCTGACAGATCCTCAAGCTCATCCGGTTCATGATACATTACTATAACAGGCTTTGTTTTATCAAGTCCGTCCAGTAATTCATCCGGTGTTTTTCTCTCATTATCCTCTGTTGCCGGTTTATCTTCATCAACTCGTCCGCTTACATAGAATTGATTGTCTATAAGTACTGTTTCATCTTCAAGCAAATTTATATTAGCTTTTTTTAAAAACTCTCTCATCCTTTCGTTATGTGATTTTTTAGCATTGTTATCAAAGGTAAATCCGGCTAATATCTTCTCATCAACATCATGGTTTCCCCAGCAGGCATATGTTCCGTAGGTACTTTGTATTGTACTTAATGTTTTTGCAATTTCGTCGGGATTTCCTATTGCATCATAATTGTTATCATAAATATCTCCCGCAATGCATACTATATCCGGCTTTTGCTCATTAATGAGTTTGACCATTTTCTGCATATGCTTTAAACCTATACTGTAACCCAAATGCAAATCTGCGATTAACACTACCCTTAAGTTTTTTCTTCCTTCAACCTGTTTATTTATATTTACACTGTAATTATTAACCTTTATATCGGTTGCATGATACATTCCGTATCCGCTTATTCCGGCAATTATCGCTATCGAAAGTACACCGCTTATAATAGCATTTCTGCGTTTTTGAGCAAATCTCGGTTTGAATGCCTTAAACATATGACCGAGAATAAACCACAGCAAATGTCCCAACGTAACAACAAGTACGATATATAGCAAAATTCCGAGCCAATAATTTGAAATCAGCTGTATAACACGTCTTAAATTCGACTGCGGATTTAAGAAAAATGCTGCCACAAGTGCAAATGCCAGCAAAGAATATACCACTGCAAGACTTGCCTTTAACCGTTTTAACTTAAAAACTTTATG
>USPO01000284.1 GCA_900556575.1 uncultured Eubacteriales bacterium | reverse complement strand
TTGAAGTATTTTTCCGATGCTCTGCCGTTTACATATATGTTCTTTATGTCGGCAGTACTTAAAATTTCGCTTAAATCATTAGGAATAACATTTTTTATCGAGCTGTCGGAACTTCCGGTTATTTCGCAGGCTGCAACTGTATCCCATAGGGCAATATGGTTTTCGAGCAGAAATTTCTTTTTTTCGTCAATTGTTTTGGGTACTTCACAGCCCATAACAGCAGCTGTTACTTTCCAGAAACGATTTTGCGGATGACCGTAAAAAAAATGCTGTTCACGGGATTTCACAGACGGAAAACTGCCTAAAATTAATATTTTGGACTCCTTGTCAAAGAGAGGGGGAAAAGGATGCTGTATCATTTAATGACCTCCGTTCTGCCGATTTTACGGCACAGTTATTTTATCATACTTTATTTTATCATTTTTACGTGCAAAATGCAAGCTAAAAATAATTTAATCAAATTATATTGTACAGCAAAAAATTCACTTTAACTTTATGTTACATTTTCTTAATATACTTGACAAATGCGATTAAAAGGAGTATAATACAATAGTTATATTAATAAAATGGGGGAGTGATGTAAAAAATAGGCTTGGTTTTCTTTGCATTAGTGCCTGTGCGGGTATTTTACCGCATTAGTGCATAAAATATTAAACCTATTTTGGGCATTACAGTTCGTGCATGTGCATGAATAATATGAACCCCCGAGGAAAGGAATGTTTGTGCTAATGAAAAAGAAAAGCATAACAATCCTCTGTTTTGGTGTAGTAATTGCCATTCTCCTCAATATTGTAGCCTTTGTCGGCTTTAATATTGCCGGTTTCCAGTATGGCGGTATGCTCGATCCGGACAAGGGTATCCGTAAAGGTATTGACCTTGCCGGCGGTTCTGTTATTACACTTCAGGCAGAGGCGGAAAATCCGACCGATGACCAGATGAGTGTTGTTGAGTCAATTTTCCAGACTCGTTTAACAAACGCAGGTTACACAGAGGCAAGAATTTCAAGAAGTGAAGGCGGAAAGATTACTGTTGAAATCCCATCGGTATTTGATACAGATTCAGTTGCTGACCTTTTAGGTGCAATGGCTAAGCTTTCATTTGTTGATGCTGACGGTAATCAGATTTTAGACGGTGCTACTGATATTAAGGATGCTTCATATCAGTACAGTGCAACAACTCAGGGCGGAAACGCTACTCATCATGTACAGGTTGAATTTAATTCAGAGGCAAAGTCAAAGTTTGCCGAGGCTACAAGAAAGGCTGCCGCACAGTCATCAACAGGCAAGAATTATATCTCAATCATGATGGATGATACAGTTGTTTCATCACCGAGAGTTTCAGAGGAAATCAACAGTGATTCATGTGTAATCACAGGTGACTTCACAGCTGAAACAGCTCAGAACCTTGCTAACCAGATTAAGTCAGGTCAGCTTCCGTTCAACTTAAAGACAATTTCACAGGAAACTGTAGGTGCTGAATTGGGTTCAAATGCACTCCCGACTTCACTTTTAGCAGCAGCAATCGGTATTCTTTTAATCATGATTTTCATGGTTGTTATGTACCGTATACCGGGACTTATCGCAGACCTTTCATTACTTATTTATGTAGGTCTTATAGGACTTGCTATGGGAGTTTTACATACAAACCTCTCACTTTCGGGTATTGCGGGTATCGTACTTTCAATAGGTATGGCGGTTGATGCTGACTGCGTTATCTTTGAGCGTGTTAAGGAAGAAATGAAGGCAGGAAAGACAATTAAGGCATCTGTTGAATCAGGCTTTAACAAGGCTTTCTCGGCTATCCTCGACTCAAACGTAACAACTATCATTACCTGTGTAGTTCTTTACATTTCAGGTATCGGTACAGTTACAGGCTTCGCTACAACATTAGGTATCGGCGTAGTTCTTTCAATGTTCACAGCTATCGTTATTACAAAGTTCTTCTTAAGAACACTTGTAAACGTAGGTATCAAGAACAGAGCTTTATTCTGCAAGCAGGTTAAGAAAGAAGAAGGAGGTGCCAACTAATGAAAGTAGTAGAAAACAGATGGAAATTCGTTATTCTTCCGGTACTCGTTGTAGTATTGGGTATAGTAATGTACTGCGTTCACGGCGGCTTCAACTTCGATATTGAGTTCCTCGGCGGAACAAGAATGCAGGTTGAATTAAACTCAGAGTTTGACAATGATGAGGTTGCAAAGCTTATCTATGATAAGACAGGTGCTTCGGCAAAGGTTCAGAAGTCGGGCAGCTCGGCAACTCAGGCTATTATAAAGGTTCAGGCAACAGATGATGAGGATGCTACAAAGACAGCTGTTATGGATACATTAAGCGAGAAGTTCGGTATCACAAATGACCAGCTTATCTCACAGAGTACAGCATCAGCAAGCTTTGGTATGGAAGTTCAGAGAAAGGCACTTCTTTATACATTGCTTGCAATTGCTTGTATCCTCGTATACATTGCAATCCGTTTCGAGTGGAGAAGTGCCGTTATGGCGGTTATCGGTCTTGCAATCAACGTTTTGATAATGGCAGCCGCATATTCGATTACAAATATTGCACTTAATACAACATTTATTGCCGCAATGCTTACTGTAATCGGTTATTCGATTAATAACACAATTATTATCTTTGACCGTATTCGTGAAAACCTGCGGCTCAAGCGCAGCATGCAGCTGGATCTGCTCATAGATCAGAGTATCACTCAGACGCTGGGACGTTCCCTGATGACGTCAGTAACGACTCTGATCGTTATGGTGCCGATGCTGATCATGTCCGGACCTGCGATCCGTGAATTCGTCGTACCGCTTATGGTCAGCATCATCGCCGGAGCATATTCCTCCATCGCGATGTGCAGTCCGCTGTACTATGAATTCAGCAAGCGCAAGAAGGTTTCAAAATACGAAAAACAGGTACAGGCAGCGACCAAGA
>USPO01000283.1 GCA_900556575.1 uncultured Eubacteriales bacterium | reverse complement strand
CTGTCCGCCGAACTTAAAGCGTTCAAAGGTTTCCCGTACAGAAGCTTTCAATTCGCCGTTGAACAGAGATGGAGACGAGGAAAGATAGACTTCATAGTAGCCTTCCTCTGCGGTGTAGTCCACGATTCTTCCGCCATCCATCAGAATCATCATCTGCTTCGGGCCAACTACGATCTTGGAACCGTTGGAGATGACATCTGCATTGCCCTTCTTATTGCTGCCGCGCCGATTGCTCACCTGGACGCCACGTGTCATAATGGTGGTTTCTGTCATATTGTCCGCCGCAATATAATCCAACCACGAATCTGCCAGTGTTCCGCCAACAGAACCAACCGCTGCTCGAATCAAACCCATTGTAAAAACTCCTTTCAAAATGTGCTGACCGACAGTTTTTCAAACGCCGAGCCAGCATGCCGTTATGAATTATTCATCTTTTGCACAAACATCATCATAAGATAGTTTCATTATATCATACAATTAAAAAAAATATATAACAATTAGTCAGTAAAGCTTATCAAAAAGTCAGATATTATATTTACTTTTTATTTATACTGTGGTATACTTAAATAAAAAAAACGGAGGTACTTGCAATGAATCCGCATAATCAAAATCAAATATCAAGGCATTTTCTTTCACGTCTTGAACTTGAGTTTATATTGATAGACTACGGAAGATGCCCTGATTGGTCACGCCCCGAACATACACGCCGACGTGACTGTATCTATCTTATTCTTGACGGACAAGGTAAAATTACAATTGACGGAACAGAATATTTTCCTCAAAAAAACGACATGGTATTGCTGCCAAAGGGTTCAAAAGTATCATTATATTCCGAAAATGATACCTGCTACACAAAATACTGGTGTGATTTTTCTGCATCCTTGGACAGTAAATCACTTTTTAAGGTATTTAACTTTCCAAAGCTTGTTCATCTTGAAAGCATAGACCGCGCAAAAGAATTATTCAATAAATTAGAAAATCTTCATATAAAAACCGACATCGGTTCTGCTCTTATGATGAATTCTATAATGTTTGAACTACTGTCAATGTTTTTTCAAAATAATGAATCAACAGCGATTTCAAAAAAGGCAAATGACAGCTTTATAAACTCCGTTACCGAATTTATAAATAAAAATATTGACAGAAAAATGAGTATTTCGGAAATAGCCGCTTATTCCAAATATAATGAAAAGTACTTTATCGAGCTGTTTAGGAAAAGCTTTGGTACAACACCGGCAAAGTATATAAAAAGCATCAGGCTTGAAAATTCAAAAAAGCTTTTACTGTATACAAACAATTCTATTGTGAGCATAATTTGTCAAATAGGATATTCTACCGTTCAAAAATTTTCAAGAGATTTTAAGGAATATACCGGTTTTGCTCCGTCTGAATTTAGAAAGCGGTTTAGATAACCGGCTTCCTCCCCCTAAGAAAGACTTTCTGTGTCAACAAGCTATGCCCGGCAAGCATAATGCACCATTGGTTATAGGTATTTGACATTTGTATACCGATATGATAGAATATAATAGGATTTAATCAAAAAAACACAGAAAGGAATACACTATGAAAAACGTACTTATTATTTCAACAAGTCTCCGCAGAGGCGGAAATTCGGACACGCTTGCACAGGCATTTGCTGACGGAGCAAAGGTGGCGGGAAATAACACCGAAATTGTTTCCCTCGCCGGAAAGAATATAGGCTTTTGCCGCGGATGCCTTGTCTGTCAGCAGACACAGAAATGTGTCATTAAGGATGATGCCTGTGAGATAGCTGAAAAGATGCTCAATGCGGATGTTATTGCATTTGCCACACCTATATACTACTATGAAATGAGCGGTCAGATGAAAACAATGCTTGACCGTGCAAATCCGTTATTCACCATGGATTATAAATTCAGGGATATATATCTGCTCACATCGGCAGCAGAGGACGAGGACACAGCCATGGACAGAGCGATTACAGGCTTGGGCGGATGGATTGAATGTTTCCCGAAGTCGGAGCTTAAAGGCTCACTGCTTGCAAAGGGTGTAACCGATGTCGGAGATATAAAGGGAAATCCTATTATTGATAAAGCCTATGAAATGGGACAAAATGTATAAAAACAGCAGCTGCAGGATTTTGTTTTGCAGCTGCTTTTTTAATGTAATACAGCATATAAATATTGTTACTATATGAAACATTAATAATTCGTGCCTTAATTTAATATGAAACAGAGCATACAATATGTAATTTGTATGCTCTGTTTTTCGCTTATTTACTTTGTTTTTCAAGTGCTTTACGAACGCTTTCCGCTAAACTTACCGAGTCAAATTTACCATTTAATTCTCCTAATTTATCATACAGTTCTTTATCTATCGTTAACGATAGAACAGAATCATTACCGGATGACTGATCAAGAATTTGTACAATAGTTTCTAATTCATAATTATCATTATATGATGTATATTGAAATAGCCGATCAAGAAATGCACCATATTTTGTATTATCTGTATTCAACACTTTTAAATATGAATCATCATAATCATGTTCAGACATATTCCACATATTTAAAATCAGCGACTGATAATTATAATCAAACATATTATCTATACCATTTTGAAGATATGTTTTTTCGCATACAAATTTTGTACACAATCCACCCAAAAAAATTATTATTGCAGAAAAAATAGCTATAACCTTTTTCATAAAAACCTCCGTTCACCTAATATTATACCAAAGGAGGTAATGTTATACATTAATACCCTTGCGGGTTTGTGTTGCAACTAACCGTCCAGACGGTACAGCAGGCAGTTGCATTAGTTTCAATACCCTTGCGGGTGTGAGTTGCAACCTAACGGAACAAGTTATGATATTGAATGGTAGTTTCAATACCCTTGCGGGTGTGAGTTGCAACATAAACTTATCGGTTAATCAGCACGGGGGCGAAAGGTT
>USPO01000282.1 GCA_900556575.1 uncultured Eubacteriales bacterium | reverse complement strand
CGCTCTTCCGATCTCCGGATAAAAATAGCTTAATTGTTTTTTTCATTGTTTTGCCTCGCTTTCTCTTTGAATTTAATCAAATTTTATTTTATACAAATATTATATACTATAATCAAATTTTTTTCATTGCACTTTCACAACTCAATATTGCGTGAAACGTCTAAATGTAAGCATAGTGACAGTAGTCTTTATGTACATATATAACCTAAGAGTGACTGTCAGAAATTGTTGCAAATATCTTTCTTCAATTTTAAATATATTCTGTTTAATATAAAAAGGTTATCAATGCAAAATTCGAATTAACTCTGCATTGATAACCTTTTTGTGTCATTCAATATCCGTATCTAATTATTTCTTATGAATATATTACAAGAAAACATATTTAGGCATATACGATATTACTTCGTTGTAATATTCAAATACTTATCCTTAAATTTAGAATAAATAAACTTCTGACTGCCATATAATCCGCTGTAACCCGAAAGCATATAACTTATTCCGCAGGCTACGGCAAACATCAATATTCCTTCCGATCCAAAAAGCTCAACACTTAAAAATACAGAGGCAACAGGACAATTTACCACACTGCAAAACAATGCCGTCATTCCTACTGCCGCACCAAAACCGGGGTCTAAACCTATTAATGATGCAATCATACATCCAAAAGTCGAGCCTATAAAAAACGTAGGCACTATCTCACCGCCTCTAAAACCGCAGCCGAGAGTTATTGCGGTAAACAGAATTTTAAGTGCAAACGCATATGGCTCAGCATTTCCTGAAACTGCCCTTGCAATTACACCTGTTCCGGCACCGTTATAATCATGTGTACCAACGAGCATTGTCAATCCTAAAACCGCAGCACTGCCCGCCAAAATCCTTATATACGGATTTTTTATAAAATTCTTTGCTGCATGACTCGTTTTATGCATTGTAAAACAGAATATTGTTCCCAATATTGCACATAAAGCAGCTATCAATGCAACCTGCGATACCGATATGATATTTATTATAGGTACGGTTTTCAAGTCAAAATGAGTCGGAGGTACATTGTAGAATATGGTAACAGCATATGCCGATGCCGCCGAAATAAGGCACGGTATAATTGCATGGTATTCCATTTTTCCCACAGATATTACTTCCATTGCAAAGAAGGATGCGGTAATCGGCGTACCGAACAAAGCCGTAAATACGGCACTCATTCCGCACATAACAATTGTTTTTATATCTTCCCTTACCATTCCAAAAACACGTCCCACGCTGCTGCCTATGCAGCCGCCAAGCTGTAAGGCCGCACCCTCTCTTCCGGCACTTCCGCCAACAAGATGAGTCAGAACCGTTCCGATAAATATAGCCGGAGCAAGCAGAACCGGAACTTTCTCACCTTTCTGCGCTGATTCTATTATCGCATCTGTTCCCTTGTTTTTCGTCAGTCCAAAAACCTTGTAAACAGTTACTATAATAATTCCAGCAACAGGCATAAACCACATTATATTCGGATACATCTCTCTTACAGCCGTTGCTACGGCTACGCTTTTATGAAAGAACATTCCTATATATCCGCCTATCGCTCCGGTTAATGCCGCCGCCCATATCCATTTTATAAAAAATTTAATATATGATACCGCCCTAAGCAATGATACCTTCGCCGCCTCGGTATTTGGTTTTATATCCATTTCTTCTCTCCGTTTATTTCAGTTCGCAAACGGTTACACCGTCTTCGCCTTCTCCGAATTTACCGTTTCTGTATGACTTTACATATTTATATCTCTTCAAATATGCCTGCAAGCCTTTTCGCAAAACGCCTGTTCCCTTTCCGTGAATTATTCTCACCGGTGATACTCCTGCAAGGTAACAGTCATCAAGGAATTTTTCAACCTTTATCCATGCTTCCTCGATATTGTGACCTCTTACATCAATTTCGGTTGTGGCATTTTTCGTCTTTGACTCGAATGAACGTACACTCGGCGTATACTTCTTTGCAAGCTCTTTTATTTCATCATCCTTGACTTCACGAATATTTGATATATGAACATCCATCTTGAATATTCCCGCCTGCACTCTTAACATTCCTTTTTTATCCGGCAGCTTTAATATCGACGCTTCTTCGTTCATATCTATGATTTTTACAGTCTGACCAAGTTTTAAATTTTTCGGAGGGTCTACATAGGTTTTCTTCGGCTTTGATGCTCTCGCCATTTTCTTATCTATGCTGTCCTCTTTTTTCTTGAGTGACTCTCTTGCATTCTGTGCCTTTTCACTCAGCCTTCCGCCGTTTCTTACTCCCTGCTGACGCATTTTTTCAAGGTCCTTAATAATAGAATTAGCCTCGTCCTTTGCATCCATTACTATTATTTTTGCCTCTCTGTGCGCTTCATCGAGTATCCTTGCTTTACTTTCTTTCAGCTTTATTCTTTCTTTCTCGACTTGTTCCTTAAGAGTCTTAAGCTCATTCTTCATTCTGCGGTTTTCGTCCGCATCCTTCCTTGCCTTAGCTCTGCTCTGTTCAAGCTCCGTTACTACGTCCTCAAAATGAATATCCTCATCCGATAATATCGCATTGGCTCTGTCTATGATTATTTCGTCCAAGCCGAGACGTCTTGAAATCGAAAACGCATTACTCTTTCCCGGAACTCCTATCAAAAGCTTATAAGTCGGCTGAAGATTTTCCACATCAAATTCGCATGACGCATTCTCAACTCCGTCTGTGGAAAGTGCGTAAATTTTAAGCTCACTGTAATGTGTTGTAGCAACTGTTCTGATTCCGAAGCTCCTCAGGTATTCAAGTATCGCAATTGCAAGAGCCGCACCCTCTGTAGGGTCTGTTCCTCCCCCAAGCTCATCAAAGAGAACCAGTGAATTTGAATCCACATTCTTCAATATTTCAACTATATTCACCATGTGCGAAGAGAATGTCGAAAGGCTTTGTTCAATG
>USPO01000281.1 GCA_900556575.1 uncultured Eubacteriales bacterium | reverse complement strand
AGAGCAGCTGATTTGTAATCAGCAGGTTGTAGGTTCAAGTCCTATCACCAGCTCTCAATCCACAAAGGATTGTAAAAGGAAAAATGAATATGGGAGAGTTCCCGAGTGGCCAAAGGGGACAGACTGTAAATCTGCTGCTTATTGCTTCGGTGGTTCGAATCCACCCTCTCCCACTTTTATTTTTTTTGAAAAGAATATGCTGGTGTAGCTCAATTGGCAGAGCAGCTGATTTGTAATCAGCAGGTTGTAGGTTCAAGTCCTATCACCAGCTCTTTTTTTATACTCTGTGTCGTAAATTCTTTGGATTTACGGCTTTTTTATTACATTTTTGATAAATTAACGGTTATGCACTTGAAATTGATTTGAATTAATGATATAATAATTTCGTATGTTTGGCAATAGTAATATATAATATATGTCGCTTGATTTTATACAGTAGTATATTGTTTTGAAATTAAGATGACAAATATAGATGAAGGTTAATAAATGTAGTAAGGAGAAACGGGAAAAATGATTAAACATATAGTAGTATGGAGAATGGCAAATACACCGGATAAGAAAGAAAAAGCAGAGGCTATAAAGAAAAATCTTGAGGCATTGAAGGATAAAATCGATGTTATAAAGGATATTCATGTCGGACTGAATTTCAATGATACCGAATATGCATCGGACGTTGTGCTGGAATCCGTGTTTGAAACAAAAGAGGATTTGAACACATATCAGAATCATCCGGATCATAAGTCGGTAGGTGCAAATTATGTACGTCCGAATGTTGCCGAAAGACGAGTTATAGATTACGAGTTTTAAACTCCCTAAGTATATTTGAAAGGAAGCTATAGATGGCAAAGCATATAAGCGATGAACAGATAAAATTGCAAAAGGAGTTTACAATGAAGCTCCTTGAGGACAACAATAACTATGCGGTTAAGAACGGCAGAAGAAGGTTGGCATTGACCGAAACATACGGCTGTCAGCAGAACGAAAATGATACCGAGAGAATAAGAGGAATGCTGAAAGAGGCGGGATTTGGATTTACAGAGGACCAAAACGAAGCCAATGTTATAATTTACAACACCTGTGCTGTAAGAGAAAATGCGGAGCAAAAGGTTTTCGGACGTCTTGGTATTTTAAAGCACATGAAGGAAGAACGTGAGGATGATGTTGTCATCGGTCTGTGCGGATGTATGGTTCAGCAAAAGCACATAACGGAGAAGATAAGAAAAATCCATCCGCAGGTAAAGCTGATATTTGGAACGCATGAACTGTATAGAATGCCGGAGCTTTTGTATACGGCTATGCACCGTAAAAAGGCGGTTGTAAGCATAGATCCGAGTGACGGGGCAATAGCGGAAGATATACCGGTACTTCACGCAAATGCTCAAAAAGCATGGGTAAGCGTAATGTATGGCTGCAATAACTTCTGCACATACTGTATAGTACCGTATGTAAGAGGAAGAGAAAGAAGCCGTGAACCGGAGGCGGTACTTGATGAAGTACGTCAGCTTGTTGAAAAGGGCTGTACCGAGATTTCACTTTTGGGACAGAATGTAAATTCATACGGAAAGGACCTTGAAAGAGATGTTGACTTTGCTGACTTGATTCGTATGGTAAATGATGTTCCGGGTGTAAAGAGAATCAGATTTATGACATCTCATCCTAAGGACTTATCGGATAAGCTTATATATGCAATTCGTGACTGTGATAAGGTTTGTAAACAGCTTCACCTTCCGTTCCAGGCAGGTTCGGACAGAGTCCTTAAGGAAATGAACCGCCACTATACAAAGGCACAGTATATTGAGATGATAAACAAGGTTAAAAAGGAAATTCCGGGAATTTCGCTTTCGACAGATATAATTGTAGGTTTCCCAACAGAAACAACAGAGGACTTCAAAGAAACCCTTGATGTTATAAGACAGGTTGAATTTGATAATATATATTCGTTTATCTATTCAAGACGTGAGGGTACACCGGCGGCAAAGTTTGATTTTGTGCTTACGGATGAAGAAATTCATAAAAACTTCGATGAGCTGTTAAAGGTTCAGAACGAGATTTCAAAGCGTAAGAATGATGCGTATGTAGGCAGAATCGAAGAAGTACTTGTTGACGGAGTCAGCAAAACTGATAAAAATATGCTAAGCGGACGATGCGGCAGCTCAAAGATAGTTAATTTTCCGGGAGATGAAAGCCTTGTAGGCAAGTATGTAAATGTAAAAATTACAGAAAGCAGAACATGGTCATTAAACGGTGAGTTGGCAGAATAAAAATAAATTTACAATGCCGCGGAGGCGGCAGGATGGAGGATTAAAATGGCAGCAATAGATATTTTTAATAAAGTAAGAGAACTCGGAGAGATGATTCAGAACTCAGATGAAATGAAGAGCATGAAGGATGCCGAGGCAATTCAGGAGCAGGATGAAACGGCTCGTGAAGAGCTTAAAGTATTTAACTTAAACAGAATGAATCTTGCAAGAGATATGCAGAGCGGCAAGCTTTCAAGAGAAGAGGCAGTTGAAAAGAACAACAAGGCATTTGATGAACTTTGCGAAAAAGCTCCGGCTGTAAAGAATTATATAGATGCAAAGAAGCAGTTTGATGCAATGGTTGAACAGATAAATCAGATATTAAACTATTACATCACAGGTATGGATCCGTCATGCACACATGACTGCAGCACCTGCGGCGGATGCCACTGATAGGGAAGCGGCAGGATAAAAGGCTTTTGCGAAAGGAGTAAATTGTCCGAATGGCTAAAAAGTATGAACTTTCGCCGATGATGAAGCATTACCTGCAAACAAAGGAGGAGTATGCCGACTGCATACTCTTCTATCGTTTGGGGGACTTTTATGAAATGTTTTTCGAGGATGCAAAAACCGTTTCAAAAGAGCTTGAATTGACTCTTACGGGAAAGGAATGCGGACTTGAAGAAAGAGCCCCTAT
>USPO01000280.1 GCA_900556575.1 uncultured Eubacteriales bacterium | reverse complement strand
GTCAGGGATGAGAAGCCGATGCGCCGGAAGATCGGCACGGTGACCATCGAAGACGATCCGGCGGACGACAGTTCGGCCGATCTGCTGACCATCACGGGACTCCCCGGCCGATAATAAAGTAAATCATTGAGAAAAGCAGAAAAAGCAGTCGGAAACGATTGCTTTTTTTGATGTTTATGTGGTATAATATTCGTGGAATATTTGCTGCGGCGGTATTGTTTTTGTGTATTATTCTGAAATTAATAATTTAAAAATCCATGCAGAATAATTAGGGAAATAACAGAAAAAGATAAAACAGATTATTTGAAAGGAATGGAGATGAAATAAAATGACAGAAAAAGAAAAAATGCTGAAACAAATGATGTATGATGCAAATTACGACAAGGAGTTGTTAGAGGAAAGGAACAAGGCAATATTCAATGTGGAAATTTTTGTAGTAATGAAAATTTCTAAATTGAGTCCGCTTTATGCTGCGAACGAAACGAACCCCTCGACGTACCACTGTACGCCTTCGGGCAAGGGGCTGCGCCCTTCGTTTCGTCCGTTCTGCACTATTTTTCTACAGTCCCAAGAGGCTGTCACAAAACTCTTTGAGTTTTGCAACAGCCCCGATAAAAATTTAATTTTTAAACTGCATTGCAAATTCCTTCGGTGTTTTTCCGACAAGCTTTTTAAATGTTCTGAAAAAGTATGAATAGCTTGAATATCCCATTTTCTCCTGAACCTCCGGAACCGAATATCCCTCCGACAAGAGCTTTCTCGATAATGAAATACGCTGCATTGTTATGTAGTTTGTTATGGTTGTTCCGGTGTATTTTTTGAATATTTTTGAAATATAATCCGCCGAAAGATACATTTTATCCGCAATATCCTTTACCTGAAGAGGTTCGCTCAGATTATTGCTTATGTATTCTATAATACAGTTTACGGTTTTGTTTGAAACCGAAAGATGGTCGGTGTTCGGCTTTGAAATTTTATTATCCGGAACAAGCTCATCTATAAGTGCAAGCGTTTCAAAAAGATGAGAAGCCTGGTTAAATATCGGTTCGTTCTGTGAATCCTCAAGCTGCTTCATTGAATTGAAAAGTCTTTCGCAGTCCGTATCGTTAAGCGGTATCATGAGCGGATTTTGTGAATCCCGCAGATATTCATAATGTCCGTAGTTATCCTCAAGTATGCTTTTTAATATGTTTGAATTAACGGTAAGCACATAGCGCTTATATGATTTTCCGGGATATGAACGTACACTGTGTACGGAATATTCGGGGAAAATAACCAATGTATTTTTCTTTGACGGAACAATGTTTGTTCCCAGTAATACTCCCTGCATATCACTCAGCATAAGACAAAATTCGACCGCATTGTGCGTATGCGGCGGAATCGGACCCGTATGGGGTGCATCTTTATACTGTGCTGAATATCCTTTACAAAAATATGAGTATTTCACATTATCAGACATTTTTTTCTCCTTTATTAAGCCTTGGTTAAGCATAGTATATATAAACTATGTTCATTAAGATTATATCAAATTTTAATTGTTTTGTCAATATAAAACAACGTAACAGTTCATAAATTACAAAGTTTTTGTGCATATAAATTAATAAAAAAATATGTTATAATTTTATTATAAATAAAAAGCTTAAAATACAGGAGGTAGTTATGAAAAACAAAATTATAGCGTTGGGTGTATCGGCATCAATGATTTTATCGGCATTTCCGTATAATGCTTTGGCTGACAGTACAGGGGATTTAGATATTGGAAATAATGTTGAAAATAACATTGAAACACAGGATGTGTCCGCAGAGCTTGCCGATGAACGTGTATACTATCCTATTGAAGGGGGATTTGAAACCTTAAACGGAACAAAAAGCTATACACGACCTATATATGCACCGCATATAAATGATGGATTGGATTCATCAGGTCTTAATGCACAAAGGTTTATTTATTATTTGGGAGATAAGCCTAAATTAGCATTAACGGACGTAATCGATAAGAATGATTATCATGTAAGAAAATATGCAAATATGTTTTTCGGAATAAAAACGGATAACGGCGGAAAATGGTTTGAAAAAATGGACAGCAGAATTTCCCGTTATGTGTATGGTCATGAGGAGTATGAGCTGAAGGATTCTTCATTTGAAGGAACTATAAAAATGACATTTACACGTTCCGATAAGCTTGATGCGATGTTGATAAAGGTAGAACTTCCGGAGGGACTGGAAGATAAATTTGTAACAGCGACGGTGCCTCAGGGAGGTTCTCAGGGAGATGAGCCGCAGGGAGGTTCTTATTCAAAGCTTGAATTTAAACCGGAAAGCTCTTCATCCGCAGAAATAACTCTTGATGAAACAAAGTACGGCATTACTAATAATAGGCATGATGTAAACGGAACTGCTAATATAAGTATGGATTATTCGCTAAAGGATGCCTCGGTATATAATAAAGGGGTAAACAGACTTATTTCGAGTGAGTATACCGACAAGCCTATGATAGTCGGAACATCGGAAGGAAATACTCAAAGTGTAATATATCTTATGCTGACGACAGAAGACTCCGATAATGAATATTATTTGAATTATGCCGATAATGCCGAAGAATTATTTAATGAGGGATTGGAATACTATAAATCAATGTCTGAAGTAACTAAAATAGATTCACCTAATCCATATCTTAATTCAGCCTTTACTTCACAAACTATGGCATTGGATGCAAGCTGGAATGACCCGGTAATATGTCATGCTCCAATAGCATTTCATCACAGCTATGCGGGATGGAGAACTATGTATTCATATGTAACTGCCGATTGGAAAGAAAGAGTGAAAACAAATGTCCGTGAATATATAAAGCGTCAAAGTTCTAAAGGACGTATACCGGCATTTGCGGACGGCAAGGACAGCAGATACAATATGGGAGTTGTTCTCGTCGATGAACTTTTATATTATCGTC
>USPO01000279.1 GCA_900556575.1 uncultured Eubacteriales bacterium | reverse complement strand
AAATACAGAGGCAATATATCAGTCAAAACCTGATGTAATCATAAGAACGGCTCACGGTCTGCCGAAGGAAGCACTTGAAATGTTTGAAAAGGAGTTTTCGACAAATGATATATGGAAGCACTTCAAGGCAGTTCAGGAGGGCAGAGTTTATGATGTTGACTATATGCTTTTCGGAATGAGTGCATCATTCGACTATCCTCAGGCATTGGCGGAGCTTGAACCGATGCTGTATAATTAAACTTGCGGCTGCCGCAGGAATTGTTCTGAGGCAGCCCAAAATAAATTTAACCTCCGGAGGATTTATAGGTAATGAAAAAGAAAACCAAAAATGCGGCAGCCTTTGTTATTGTAATCGCATTGCTTGCCGCTTTGTTTATTGCTGCGGTTAATACCGGAAGTATTAAGGTTACATATCCCGAATTGATACGGGGAATATTTTTTGAGCATAACGAAAGTGTATCGGCTATTGTGGATTTAAGATTTCCGCGAATTATAATATCTATTTTGGCGGGAGCAGCTCTTGCGGTAAGCGGTGTTATGCTCCAGTCTGTATTGAAAAATCCGCTTGCTGACCCCGGAATATTGGGAATATCCTCGGCAGCAAGCTTTGTAAGTACATTGATTATAGCATTTTTTCCTATGCTTTTCTTCCTTACGCCGATATTTGCATTTCTCGGCGGTATTGCGGCCTGTGCATTGGTGTATTCGCTTTCATATAAAAACGGATTTTCACCGCTTAGGATAATTCTTGTCGGAGTGGCGGTTAATTCATTGTTTTCGGGTCTTTCGAGTGCCTTTGCGGCGATGGGACAAAGCTTTGCGGGAGCGTCCGCAACTGCCGATGCAAGCATTGCAATGAAAACATGGGACGATGTAAAGCTATTGGCAATATATACGGCAATAGGCTTGGCAGGTTCGTTTGCTCTTTCTAAAAGCTGTAATTTGATGGCTTTAGAAGATAAGACAATAAAGGGACTCGGTGTCAATGTAAATGCACTTAGAATATTAATCTCTTGTGCGGCTGTACTTCTTGCATCGATAACAACGGCGGTTGCGGGTGCAATAAGCTTTGTCGGCTTGATTGTTCCGCATATAGGAAGACTGATAGTGGGAAGTGAGCATAAAGCTTTGATTCCGTTTTCGGCTTTTTTGGGAGCATTGACTCTCTTGGCGGCGGATACCATCGGACGAGTTATAGCATATCCTTATGAAATTTCTCCGGCGATTATTATGTCGGTTATCGGAGGTCCGTTCTTTATTATTCTTTTGAAGAGGAGCGACAAGAATTATGGAAATTAAAAATATAGAATTTTCCTACGGTAAAAATAAGGTATTGGACGATATATCATTTAAGATACCCGACGGAAAAGTAACAACCATTATAGGTGCAAACGGCTGCGGAAAATCAACGCTTTTTAATGTTATGACAAAGAACCTGAAGCCTCAAAAGGGAATTGTAATTTTAGACGGGAAGGATATAAATACCATTTCATTGAAAGCATTTGCAAAACAGGCAGCAATAGTGCATCAATATAATACTGCTCCGAACGATATAACCGTAGAAACTCTTGTGGGATACGGCAGACTTGCACACAGAAAATTTGCTCATCAAGACAAGGAAGAAGATGAAAAATATATAGAAAGAGCCTTAAAAGCCGCATCTCTTGAAGATTTGCGGAAATGTAACATATCCGAGCTTTCGGGAGGTCAAAGACAAAGGGCATGGATTGCAATGGCACTTGCACAGAATACAAAGATTTTGCTTTTGGATGAGCCTACGACCTATCTCGATATAAAGTATCAAATCGATATTCTAAGACTTGTGAGGTCGCTTAATGAGGAATACGGAATGACAATTGTAATGGTTCTTCACGATATAAATCAGGCGGCATATTACAGTGACTGCATTGCCGCAATGAAGCACGGTAAAATAATAGCGTCGGGGACACCGGAAGAAGTAATAACTACCGAAATAATTTCCGAAACTTACGGCATTAATTTAAATTTAGAAAGGGCGGGCGGAAGAAACTTTGTATTAGCGGTGTAGGGGGCAGTCCCTACAGCCGCCCAATTGCTTTTACGGGACAACTTTCAAAGCACGCACCGCAGTGCAGGCAGTTTTGCTGTCTGATAGATGCTCTTCCGTTCTCAAAATCAATACAGTTCTGCGGACAGACCTTTTGGCACTTTCCGCAGCCGATACATTTTTCGGTAATGCGGTATCCCTTAAATTCCGCATTGCCGTTCCCGATTGTATAGGTTTCACGGAAAATAGGATTTACACCGAGATTGAAATATTCCATAGAACCGTCCTTTACCTCAAAGCATATACCTATATAACGCTTATCATCGGGATAAAGGTTTGCAAGATACGGCTGTTCTTTAAAATTGTATCGATAGCCGCTTTCTGTTTTTCTTCCTCAATCGGATATGCTTTTGCGGAAAGACGTATCATTTCTTTATATTTTGTGTATATAAGTATTTGTACACGTCCGTCAGCAAGCAGCTCTCTCGTCATGTTCTTTCCCTTTGCCGTATAAAAATAAAATGAATTTTCATCATAATGCACCGCACTCACACAGCGTATCTGCGGTGCACCGTTTTCATCAACCGTGGCAAGATTAAGTACTCCCACAAGCTGCATTTTCTTTAAACAAGTTTTTGCGTCCATATTATTACCTCATTCAATCACTTTAATTCTGCCGGGTTTTCTCGGTTTGCTGTGCGGCTGTTCACCGTCAATGTATCCCAATATAACAAAGCATACCGCACTGTAATTTTCGGGTACACCCCATTCTTTCATAAGTGCCTGTCCTTCTTCACTTTCAAAGGTTTCTGCACCTCTTGATATAATGCATGAAGAAATTCCTGATTCTGTTGCCTGCAAAATCATATTTTCAGCCATACAGAATGCATCGGCTGTGCGGAATGCAAAACCGTTTTGGCAGAATATCGCCACAACGGTCG
>USPO01000278.1 GCA_900556575.1 uncultured Eubacteriales bacterium | reverse complement strand
TGTTGACATATTTTCGAGCAGTGTCGGATAATGTTTTCTTATAAGATTTGCAAATGCCGGACAGCATGATGTTGTCATTTTTTTACCGGCATCCTTATTTTCCATAAGCTCTTTTGCCTCAAAATACGAAACCGCATCTCCGCCCAATGCTACCTCATATACATCATCAAAGCCCAGCTTTTTCAATGCCGTTATAACTCTGCCGACCGTTGCATTCGGTCCAAACTGACCCTCGACCGCCGGAGCCGGAATAGCAACCGTTCTTTTGTCCGACCTTAATGCATCTATAACCTCGGTTATAACAGAAGTATCGGAAATAGCGCCAAACGGACACGCCTGCGCACAATGACCGCATGAAATGCATTTCTCCTCATTGATAACGGCAAGCTTATCCTCTCCTATTGAAATTGCTCCGACATCACAGCTCCTCTTGCACGGACGCATTAAATCCGCTATTGCATGATAAGGGCAAGCCTCGGCACATCGTCCGCATTCACGACATTTATCCTGATCTATGTAAGCACCTCGTCCGGTTATTGTTATAGCACCAAACGCACACGCTCTCTGACAGGCTTTTGCCATACACTTCTGGCAGTTCTCTGTAACCTGAAAACGATTAATCGGGCAGCCTTCGCACGCCGCCGGAATTACCTGAATTACATTATCCGTAACCCTGTAATTTTCCGCATTATGCGGAGGTATCGGCGGTTTTCCCATCGCAAGCTGAACTCTCTGACGTATTATTTCTCTTTCTTTATATACGCAGCATCGAAACCTCGGCTGCGAACCCGGAATAATATTATACGGTATTTTTTCTATATTCTCTTGAGTAAGCTCGTCATTAAATTTGAGTTCCGAAACCTCTTTCAGTACCTCATATTTCAAAGCACGTCTTGTATCTTCTCTTTGCATTTTCCATTCCTCCTCACATTGTATAATATGAATAGTTTTATTAATTATACTATACACTATTTGTGGAATATAGTCAACACAAATTATTGTTACTTAATGCTAATTATCAGGCAAAAAATAATTATTTTCACAATAATTTTTCTATTGTAATTTCTCAAAAACAGTGCTATAATATAGTTAGCAAAAGGAAACTGCAAAATTATAGAATATACCGCAAACTATAAAGGAGGAAAAATCAATGAATGACTCTACACTTGAATTAATCGGTGCTTTAATCGGACTTTCCCGCGTCACAAACGGTACTGTATCCGAAAAGGATGTTTCTCGTCAGCTTGTCATCGATGCACTTTGTGCTGTACACAACGGCAAGGACGAAGATAAATACACGAAGAAAATACGTTCCCGCAAGCTTGATATGGCACCACAGTGTGCCTGCTGCTCTCACCCGTGTACAAGCAACATGGATTACAGCGTTGAGCAGTTCAAGAACAATAAGCCGGAAATTCAGCAAATTAAAATGCAGCTTATTCAGCAGCTGTCGGATATTGCCGCAAACATCAATATCTCTGATCACGATGCAATTGCCTACTTATACAAAGCGTTATTTTCAATGGGCATGAGTCTTAATGCACAGGCTCTGCGCAAACTTCTTTTGGAAGGACAGGCATATATAAATTAAAATTCGTCAAATTGTTTTATCGGAATGTCATTCAGCATTACCGCTAAAACGGAAAGCCTCCCGTAACGGAGGCTTTTCTTACATTTATTACTATTACAATTGGTATGTTCTCACTGTTGCGTTTGAGTGCATTCAACGTATGATTAGTCTTGCTCTGCATGACAGCTTGCCAAGGAGTGCCTGCACTTAATTTAAATCATTTATCCACTATAATTTTTTTCATATTATTCTATTTTTTTATTTATATTGACTTATTAATAAAGATGTGTTAATATTATATTAATATATAATATATAGAAAGGAAACATATCTATGAAACACAAAAAAATAATTTCACTAATAGCGGCAGCATCTGTTGCGGCATCAATGTCTATCCCTATTACATATGCCGCAGATACGGATATTACCCTGTATTCCCTCTATACCTTCAATGAAACAAAGACAGGTATAGAACGCACCGCCGCCGCAGACCGCAGCGGAAACGGTCACAACGCAAAACTTTCGGGAAATGCCAAATATGTTCTTGACAATGAACGCAAAAGTAAAGTACTGTATACAAACGGACTTAACGGTACATATATGGAATTTGCCGTTCCGACGAACACATCGGGAAACGCACTTGAGAGTTTTACTGTTTCAATGGATTTAAAAAATCTCACCGAAGGCAATTACTTTAATTTTTACATAGGCGACGGCTCGAGCGAAGGTACGGGAAAAAATTATTTCGGCTATAAAATGTCCGATAATATCCTTCTTTCAGCTTATAACTCATCAGCAGAAAAAAAGACAACATTAAGCGGCAAAGGTGTTCAAAAGGCATGGACTCACGTTGACTTTGTAATCAACAACGGCAAAGGTACAATTTATGTAGACGGAGCAAATGCCGGCGAACTTGACGGATACACAATGAAAGAAATAAATGCAAAATATATCCGTTTAAGCTTTAGTGCGTGGTCGGCAGACGCATATGCAAACTGCTACTATGATAATGTAGCAGTATATGACAAGGCACTTACAGCAGAAGAATTAAAATCTCTCCCTCCTATTACAGACAGCGAAGATAACTACAACGAGGAAGATGACCATGCCGAATATGTAATCACAAACGAAAAGGATGTTGATATTCAGCAGGGAATGTTCGGTTTATTCTTTGAGGATATAAACTATGCCGCTGACGGCGGATTATATGCCGAGATGATTGAAAACCGTTCATTCGAGTCAATGACAGGTGCCGATGCAAAATATGACGGCACCTATGCATGGAGTGTATATCCTTCAAGCAGCAGCGGTGCGGCAATAAAAACCTCCGACACCAACGGAATAGATACAGAAAACAATCCGCATTATATAACCTTCACATCGAGTGAAAATCAGAATGGACTCAAAA
>USPO01000277.1 GCA_900556575.1 uncultured Eubacteriales bacterium | reverse complement strand
AATTCATGCCTCAAAGGGACTGGAGTTTCCGATTGTATTCATGGTATCATGCGGAAAAGATTTTCCGCCCAAAGAAAGTAAAGACGGAATAATAGATAGAGAAGCCGGAATCGGTCTTGCTTATCTTGACTCGGAGAACAGAATCAAGATAAAATCACCTATATATAATTGGGTAAGTCTGAAGCAGCTGCGTGAACAGAGAAGCGAAGATGTAAGAAAATTGTATGTTGGAGCTACGCGTGCAAGAGAAAAGCTGATTTGTACCATAATAGTAAATCAGAGCGAGGATGAATATGACAGACGTATTAGAGAAATGCAGTCGAAAGGGGCTGAACTTTTCAGAGATGCAGGTGCTGCCGCCGGAAGTTTGATAAGTGCAAAAGGTTTCCATGGATGGATTTTACCGGCGTATTTTGCCGGAACAATAAGAGAGGGCGGCTCTAAATGGAAGTATGAGTCAGATGCAAATCTTTCGGGATATGTTGCAAAAGACGTTGCCGGAATTATAAATTACAAATATCGCTTTAATGCTTTAACGAGTCTGCCGTCAAAGACAACTGTTTCAAAAATAAAGGAAGAACATAATAAGCAAGAGGGTATTGAAGCGGCAAAGAGAAGTGCATTTGCGTCAAGGTATACAATGAGCCTTGATAAGCTGCCGGAACTTTCCGAGGAGTTGGAATTTTCAGAGAATAAGCCCATACCGGCTAATGTAATGGGAACAGCCTATCACAAAGCAATGGAACTTTCAAATCCGGAGAGGTGCGGAAATATAGAAGAGATTAAGCAGCAGCTTGATGGTTTTGCCGAAAACGGAGAAATCAATACAGAAATATTAAAGAATATAAAGCTGGAATATATATTTAATTTTTATAATAACAGTGAAATCGGAGCAAAAATAAAGGAAGCACATAAAATGGGCAGACTATACAGAGAAACACCGTTTGAAATTGCAATATCGCCGGATGAATATTCTGATGGCATAAGCGGCGGATACTTTGAAGAAGATAAAATTCTTCTGCAGGGAACGATTGATTGCTGGTTTGAGGATGAATGCGGAGACGTGTATATTGTTGACTATAAAACAGATGCATACAGAGGAGCATCGGATGAAAAGTCAATACAAAATTTTGCTGATATGAAAGCAGAGGAGTATAGTATTCAGCTTGAACTGTATGCGAGAGCGCTGAAACTTGGAATTGATGACGGAACGAGGATACGGACGGATATAAAAGGCAAATATATTTATTTGTTCAGTATAGACCAATTTGTTGAAATTTTATAAAAAATAGAATGGCGGCAGACGTATAATGTATCTGCCGCCGGTAATTGAAAGGAAGAAAACGAAGTGGATTATAAATTTACCGGAGGCGGACGAAAGAAACCGCATCGGTTTGTTAAGGGCTTGATTATAGCTGTGGTGATTGCGGCGGCGGTAATATATACAATAGGAATTTTGCTTGGCAGCAGCGGAGGTACAAAGCAGGAGATTGCACAGTCAATAGCTGAAAACAGAGAACTTAGGAACAGTATTACGGAAAAGGACAGCAGAATAAATGAACTTGAGAATGAAAATAAGGAATTGAAAGCACAGATTGAAAATCTTAAATCGGAACTTGCGGCAATTCCTACTCCGGCACCGTATGTACCGGAAGAAACAACAGCACCGGAAGGGATACAATCACCGAGGGAATAAAGTATACATTGTATATCTGAAAATTTTCGTGTTTTATAGTTAATACCGTAATATTATTATAGCAAAAACGATTATATTATGATATTATTTTGATTGTAAGTTAAATCTTGTATTTGAAATGGTTTTAAGCACCGATGCATTTATGAGAGATAATTGATATTAAAAATCAGGATTAAAGAAAGGAATAAACAAAAAATGAAACAAAACACACTAACGAAAACTCCTGTTGTATGTGCATTGGCAATCCTTTGCTGCATATTATGGGGAAGTGCCACACCTTCGATAAAGAAGGGATATGAATTATTTGCAATTGCATCAAATGATACGGCAGCACAGATTTTGTTTGCGGGAATGAGGTTTGTACTTGCGGGATTTTTAACGATACTTTTCGGAAGTATAATTAGCAGACAAGTTTTAGTACCTAAGAAAGGTTCAATACCTTCAATTCTAAAGCTTGCTTTGGTACAGACTGTACTTCAGTATGTATTTTTCTATATAGGTCATGCGCATACATCCGGTGTTAAGGCTGCGATAATAAACGGTTCAAATGTTTTTATTGCAATACTGTTTGCGGTATTCCTGTTTAAGTATGAAAAAATGACTCTGGTTAAGCTGATAGGCTGTATTGCGGGATTTGCCGGAATTGTTATAATAAATCTTTCCGGTTCCGGATTTGATACAAGCGTATCATTTGCCGGAGAGGGAGCAATTTTAATTTCAGCAGCAGCATATGCATTGTCATCGGGTCTTATAAAAAAGTATTCGCAGACTGAAAATCCCGTTGTTCTTAGCGGTTATCAGTTCTTTACTGGCGGAGCGGTGATGTGTATAGCGGCATTCATAGCAGGCGGACGTGTGACAGGTTTTACTCCTGCGTCAACACTGCTGTTGATTTACCTTGCATTAATTTCAGCCGTAGCATACACCGTATGGGGAATTTTGTTAAAATATAATTCCGTGGCAAAGGTAACAGTATTTGGTTTTACAAACCCAATATTCGGTGTTATATTATCGGCCATATTCCTGGGAGAAAGAGGACAAGCATTCGGACTTCAGGGAATTGCGGCATTGATATTGGTATCATTCGGAATATTTATTATAAACAAGGCAAAAAATTAAGTGAATATTTTTACATAAAAGGCTTCTCAATATATTGAGAGGCTTTTTTTCTTAAGAAAAATTTTTTGGAGATGAGAAAAATAAAGAATATAAGTAAATTTTTGTAGTCCTGTTTTTAAGTTATATACTTAAAAACAACTCTATACACTATAATAATAGCATAATTAGTA
>USPO01000276.1 GCA_900556575.1 uncultured Eubacteriales bacterium | reverse complement strand
TATATATTGGTGTAATAATATAGTTCCATAAAAGCATAATAGCTGTCATGATAACACTACCTAAAATAAGTCCAAAAACAGCGTGTCTTATAGGTGTCGGCTCATCTATCTGTGGCGGTTCGGCAATTGCCGCAACCGCTCCGGTAATTGATGCGGATGATTCCGATGTTGCACAGGCTATATCCGTTATATTCCTTTTCAACATACTTGCCGCACTTATCTTCCCTACTCTCGGCCATGCAATCGGCTTTGGTACTGAAGGCTTCGCTGTATTTGCCGGAACAGCCGTTAATGATACATCATCCGTTACCGCCGCAGCTTCGACCGCCGAAAGTCTTTATCATACAAACGGTATACTTTCAGCTGCCGTAACAGTTAAGCTTACAAGAACACTCGCTATAATACCTATAACTCTCGCACTTGCAATATACAGAACAAAAAAAGCAAAAAACTCCGGAAACAGCGGATTTTCTTTTAAGAAGATTTTTCCATGGTTCGTATTGTATTTTATTGCCGCAGCATTAATTACAACCATAGTCGGATTTATTCCGGAGAATACATTTACTCAATTCTACAATACAAATTTTGTAGGTGCAATGAAGTATTTGGCAAAGTTTTTCATTGCAATGGCAATGTGTGCGATAGGACTTAACACAAACATTGCTGAGCTTATTAAAAAGGGCGGAAAGCCAATTGCATTGGGCTTTTGCTGCTGGCTTGCAATAACGCTTATGTCAATTGGTGTTCAATATGCGACTGGATTATTTTCAACAAATATATGAAGAATGTAATAGTATACAATCAGGAAATCTTTGCTCCGACAGATTACCATATTTTCAGCTGTGCCGAAGCACCATGGAAGCATATTCATGCTCATGATTTCTATGAATTTGCCTATGTATATGAAAGCAGCGGAACACATTATACTGCCGACGGAGACTCAAAGGTCAAAGCCGGCAGTATAATTTTTATAACTCCGGGAATATGGCATTGTACCGTATCCGAAAACGACAAACATAAAGTGCGTGTCTGCAACTGCCTCTTTAAAAGGGAATTTTTCAACAATTCGGTCGAACGTGTATTTAACAGTACCGAAGCAAAGAACACACCGTTCTATAAAAAGCTTACTGCCTCGCCGATGTATCTTATATTAAATGATACTTCCGACGAAGTAATTCTAAATATAATAAAGCTTGCCAAGCATGAGTACGAGTTAGGGGAATTTTGCCGTCCGGAGATTATCGCCCACTATCTTGACATTCTTCTGCTTGAAATTGCCCGTACACTATCATCACACAATATACAAAGGCAAAATCATGACATAGATAATCTTATAAAATATATTAAGATGAACATTAACATGAAGCTGACTCTTCCTTTTCTTGCCGAGCAGGTACATCTTTCTCCGGATTATTTATCGAGGTATTTCAAAAAATGTACAGGAAAAACCATCTCCGAATTTTTATCGGAGCAGAGAATTGAAAAGGCAATGCAGCTGCTGCGTACAACTGAACTTTCAGTATCCGAAATCGGATACTGCTGTGGATATTCTTCAGACTCCAATTTCAGAAAATACTTTACCAAGCTTGCCGGAATATCTCCAAGGGAATACCGACGGCAGCAAATCAGTATTTAAAAAGTAATTATTTATTTTAATTCATTGAAAATCCTGCATAATAAGCATTTTTCAGTATATATTATGCAGGATTTTTATTTTATTGACTATTTCTGTATTTTTGATTATAACTTTTTTCACTTTTAGTCCGATTTCTGAAAAAGATTGAAATAGACAATCCATAAAAAAAGCTGTATAATATATATGAGTAAAGCAAAATATCTTTACTTATATTTTTGATATGGAGGAAGTATATATGAAAAAACATGTAAGAGAGAGAATTTTAGTATGTGCTTTAGCTGCCATGGCAACCGCTTCACTGGGAGCTGCAACATCATACGCAGAGGGCAGTAAAGAGCTCATTCAATACGGCGGAAACCGTCCATTCCTTGAATGGCAGTCTGCCAATCAGATGACACTGCCGCGAACAGCCGTTATATATGCTTATGTAAAAGCCGGAGAAACCGTAAGCTTTGCTTCAAGTGTTCCATATGCCAATTCATCAAGTATAAACGCAATTGCCGAAGGTCTTTCAGATAAACTTGACAGTTCGAGAGCAGATGGGGATACTGTATCTGAAAATCAAATTCCGAACGGTGACGGAACATATCCGTCAATAGCTGTAATAATGCCTTCTGACGACAACGGAACTGCCTTTGACCCTTCAAAGACAAGCAGCTTAAATTTCAAGTATAACACAGCTTCACCTTCAAAGGATGATTTAAGCAGTACAATTTATTTTTATGGATATAATATAAATACAAATGACGATGGTACATATGCAGAAAATGAAGGTTTTATCTCTAATGTAACAAAAGAAAGTGAAAAATCCTACTCACCTGTTTCATTTACCGCACCCGTGACAGGAACTTATGCATTCAGATTTCTTTCCATGAAATATGAGAATGAGTGGCCAATTATGAGTGATGTATCCGACGATTTTTATCGAAGCAGTTCAAAAGAATATTCACAGCGTAACAGTTCTGTTGCAGCATGGGATATTACGGTTAAAGACAGCATCGGCAATGTCCAGAACGGACGTGCGTGGACCGATATGCTGTTCATGAATATGGGAGGAAACTCTGACTGGAAGGATGGCAGCTGGACAGGCGGACTTAAATCCAATTTATATGTACTTACTAACGATGGCTTTGAATACCAAGTCAATTTTAACGGAATAGATCCTTTCGGCTTTGCTTTCTACTCAAACAGAAGAGGACTTCTATTAGACGAGTTCAGCAAGTACACAAACAGCGGAGATACTTCAAATATAAAGCCTCTCCTTCATTCAATCTATTCAGCTGATGACACCGACAATACAGTTGTAGGCTCTTTGCCTGTAAAGCAGGAATATGATGACTACGGTGCAAAAAGCGGTGTTTCTCCCATACTTGCCAA
>USPO01000275.1 GCA_900556575.1 uncultured Eubacteriales bacterium | reverse complement strand
TGAAATGCTGGATATGGCAGCAAACGGCAAACCCTATGGCAGTGATGATACACTGTACAACCTATGCGTAATAGGCGGAGCTATATTGATTCCGCTGATTATAGCCGGTGCGGCAACAAGTATAAAGGGAAGAAAAATGAATACAGCTGTTAGTCAGAATTATGCTAAAAATTATGAAAAAGGAAAACAGATTAATTTATCAAGAGATATATTCTTATACAGTACGGTAACTAAATCGGAAAAGCCTAAGGAAACTTCAAATGACTCAACTACGCATGTGTCTTCATCGGGAGAAACGCACGGAGGAAGAGGCGGAGATTATTGATTAAATTAAGAACGGTAAAAATATATATTTGGATAAATAAGGAGGAATTAAAATGGGTTTATTGAAGGCAGGAATAGGAGCATTGAGCGGTGTATTATCAGACCAGTGGAGAGATTACTTCTACTGTGAAGCATTAGATGCCGATGTACTTGCTGCGAAGGGAGAAAAAAGAGCAGGAAAAAGAAGTGCAAATAGAAAAAGCAGCGAGAACATTATTACAGACGGTTCGATAATTGCTGTAAACGAAGGTCAGTGCATGATGATAGTGGAACAGGGAAAAGTTGTTGAGGTTTGTGCTGAACCGGGTGAGTTTGTCTATGATACATCAACAGAGCCAAGTGTTTTTTCAGGAGATTTAAGTGACAGTGTAAGAAAATGCTTCCTTGAAATAGGGAAAAGATTTACATTCGGCGGTGAAGCACCGAAGGATCAAAGAGTATATTTCTTTAACACAAAGGAAATCGTGGGGAATAAATATGGCACACCGTCACCGGTTCCGTTTAGGGTTATAGATAGTAATATAGGTCTTGATATGGATATTTCAATTCGCTGTCATGGTGAATATTCTTATAGAATTACAAATCCGCTGCTTTTCTATACAAATGTATGCGGAAACGTTGAGTACATATATGAGAAGGAAAAAATCGAGGGTCAGTTGAAAACAGAGCTTTTGACAGCACTTCAGCCGGCTTTTGCAAAAATTTCGGATATGGGTGTAAGGTATAGTTCATTGCCGGGACATACAATGGAGCTGAGCAATGCATTAAATGAAATTCTATCTTCAAAATGGAAAGATTTAAGGGGAATAGAAATAGTAGCATTTGGAGTATCTTCTGTAAAAGCATCCGAAGAAGATGAAAACATGATAAAAGAGCTTCAGCGTAATGCTGCATTTAAAAATCCTACAATGGCAGCTGCACATATGGTAGGCGCACAGGCGCAGGCAATGCAGGATGCGGCAAAGAACAGCGCCGGAGCAATGAATGGATTTTATGGCATAAACATGGCTCAGGGTGTTGGAGGAATGAATGCTGAAAATCTTTATGCATTGGGAAAAAATCAGCCGGCAGAGCAAAATAATCCGTCAAAGCCGATAGCAGAAAGCTGGAACTGTTCATGTGGAAAGAATGGCAATACAGGTAAATTTTGTTCTGAGTGCGGTAAACCAAAGCCAGTTTCTGACGAATGGACCTGCTCATGCGGAAGCGTTAATACAGGCAAATTCTGCCCAAATTGCGGAAGTCCAAAGCCTTTACAAATAACAGCATGTGACAGCTGCGGATGGAGGATAGACCCATCAAATCCTCCAAAGTTCTGCCCAAACTGTGGAAATTCTATTAAATAATAAAAAATGGTGCTATTATGAAACAAAATCATTCGATAGCACCATTTATTTTATGCCCTTGTTTTGAAATAATACAAAATACCGACAGTATCTGCTATAATCCAGCCAATTGGTATTGAAATCCAAATTCCTGTTACACCAATAAAACTTATAAGAGAGAGTACGTAGGATAGCAGGACTCGTATTCCAAGAGAAATTATTGTTAAAATTACGGACACTTTTGGAATGTTTATCGCACGATAATAGCCATAAAGCATGAACAAAATTCCAATTCCAATATAGAGTGAACCTTCAATTCTTAAATAACGAGTTCCGATATCTACAATTTCATTTCCTGACGTGAATGCAAGCATTAGAGGACGTGCAAGAATAAATACCAGTATGCTTATTAAAACACAGAATATCACAACACTTTTCAATGACTCTTTAATACCTTGATGAATACGGTTTTTCTTCCCTGCACCGAAGTTTTGTGCAACAAAGGTTGAAAATGCATTTCCAAAGTCCTGAACAGGCATATATGCAAGTGTATCAATTTTTACAGCAACAGCAAAGGCAGCCATGGTACTTGCTCCGAAGCTGTTTACAATTCCCTGAACCATTAGTATGCCAAAGTTCATTACGGACTGCTGAAGACAGGTAAGTCCTGACAAAGAGGAAATGTCTGAAACAATAGTTTTATCAAAAATTATATCAGATCTATGAATACGAAGCTCCGGATAATGAAACTCCGAATAAAGAATAAGACCTATTCCGGATATATATTGCGATATTATTGTAGCAATTGCAGCACCGCGTATTCCTAAATTAAGTACAGCAACAAAGTAAATGTCAAGTCCGATGTTTAGCAAGACAGAAATACATAGGAAAATCAGTGGTACAATAGAATTTCCGATGCCTCTCAGCAAATTGGAAAAATAGTTGTACATAAATGATGCAAAAATTCCTATATATATGTAAAACAGATATTCGCTTATTAACGGATGAATTTCATTCGGGATTTGAAGAATTTGTATTATTTTATCATTTAAAAGCAGTAATACAGCTGTCATAATCAGAGAAAGTATTCCTATTATTGTAAATGAAGCGAATTTTCCTCCTCTAAGTCTTTTAAGATTGTGTCTGCCAAACTCTATGGAGAAGAAAGCACTGCATCCGAGACACAGACCTAAGATAACAGAAGTTATAAAGGTCATTAGTGAATAGGCTGAACCGACAGCAGCAAGTGCATTATCTCCTATATATTTTCCGACAACCCATGTATCAACAAGATTATATAACTGCTGCATTATATTTCCGCACATTAGAGGAATTGCAAATGCCCACAGTTTTTTACTTATACTGCC
>USPO01000274.1 GCA_900556575.1 uncultured Eubacteriales bacterium | reverse complement strand
CCATAATTCGGGACGTCCCCAATTGGCTAAATATGGGGAGCTGTGTATATAAAAACGGTCGGCATCCAGCTCTTTTACCTTGGTAGGAAGGAGTTGGTGGAACAGATTGTCATAGCCTTGGAACATTTCCTGATGTAGATGTAAAGGCATCTACATATGTATGGCTGCCAATTACATTTGAAAATGACAGCAAGTATGGAAGTGATACATTAAAGGTACGCTGGTATGATTCATGGAATACAGAGGGTGAAATGGTAACTCCGACACCGTCAACACCAAAGCCGACTGCAACACCCGTGCCTTCAGAGCCGACAGAACCGCCGCAGATAGTAGAAAAAACATGGAATAAGTACAGCGACGGAGTGCTTGGCAAGGAGGTCGGTGACAATACAATTGCATGGAAGCTTACAAATAATAACAATGACAGAAAGGGAGCATCACATACTGTAAATACTGAGGAAAATGTTGTTACAATAACAACAAATGACGATACCGAATCAGGGAATGTTCTTTACGGTGTTTGTGCGGCAATAAAGGGAGTTCAGCCTAATACGAAGTATACTCTTAAATTTAAAGAAAAAACAAATATGACCGATTATAATAATAACGGTCTGTATATAAATGCACAGACAAAGGCTATAAACTGGAGTACGGAAAATCCTGATTCAAGTAAGGATATAACAGATATGAAGAGCGGTAAGTTAACTACACTTCATAATTCATTGACTGATGATTCGGATTGGTGCGAAAGAACTATTACATATACAACCGGAAGCGGCAAGCCGGATGATTATGATACTTTAGAGGCGAGATTTACGTTTATGGTTAGAGGAATGACGGGTACTGTCCAAATTAAGGACCTTGAAATAACAGGTGACGGTGTGGAATCACCATCATCAACAGCAACCCCGACAACAAAGCCGACCGAAGAACCGACGGCAACCCCGACAATGAAGCCGACTGAAGAGCCGACGGCAACCCCGACAACAAAACCGGATGATAAATCTGTTAAAATAAGCGGTGTGTTGGAAAACGGAATTTTAAAGACTGTAAAGACAGAAAATATTACCGATAAGGCTGTAATGTATGCTGCTCAGTATGACAGTAAAGGAAAGCTTACTGTTATAAATAAAATAGAATTTGAGCAAAGCGGAGAAATAACGGTTAATATTCCTGCTAATGGAAATATCAAGCTTATGCTTTGGAATGAAAACAATGAACCTCTCTGTGAAATAGTTAATATAAAAGACTAATGGATATGGGGGCTGTAGCAAAATGCACAGACCGCATAAAGCGGATAAAACAAAGTGAATAAGCCATTTTTTGTGATTAATTTCTACATTGAGTTCGCTTTATGCTACGAACGAAACGAACCCCTCGACGTACCACTTGTACGCCTTCGGGCAAGAGGCTGCGCCCTTCGTTTCGTCCGTTCTGCACTATTTTTCTACAACCCTACGAGGCTGTCACAAAACTAAGAAAGTTTTGTGACAGCCTCTTTGTAATTTCTGTTGTGTTTGCTGTTTTTGATATGTGAATAATACGCTTATTTATGATATGTTTCATTTCTGCTTATTTTAAATGCACGATAGATTTGCTCGCATAAAACCACACGCATAAGCTGATGGGGGAGTGTGATTTTTCCGAAAGAAAGCCTTAAATCGGACCTTTTCTTGACTTCATCAGATAAGCCGAGAGAACCGCCGATCACGAATACAATGCTGCTTGATGACATAGAAATCTTCTCTATCTTTTCTGAAAGTTCCACGCTGTCAAGCTGCTTGCCCTCAATACACATGGCGATAACATAGTCGCTGTCCTTTATTTTTGAGAGCATGGCTTTGCCTTCCTTGTCCTTTATTGCATTTTCTTCTTTCTCCGAAGCGTTGTCGGGAATTTTTTCGTCCGGCAATTCGGTTATTGAAAATTTTGCAAAGCGGCTCATTCTTTTTGAGTATTCGGCTATTGCGGCGGTGAAATATTTTTCCTTTATTTTACCGGCACATATTATATTTATGTTCATAGTTTAAATTCTCCCTTAAATTTGTTTTCCTTTACATCAAAGTCAATAAGATAAACGGTTTCCTCACATCCGTTATGGTTATGTATTGTTTGACTGCTTATTTTTCCGATTCCGCTGATATACATATTGCCTATATAGGTTTTTCCATGATTTATTTCCGGCTTTATCTTAGATACAAAGCGTTCAGTAATGCTGTGTACGGTATTTGAATCAAAGTTAAATGTATCATAAAGTATAATTCCGTCATTGAGCAATTCAAAGCGTCTTGAAATATGTACATCATCATAGGCATCTATTTCAAGTTGTATTAAATTGTTATCTTTAATAAATTCCGTACAGCGGTATTGTTTTCCGGCTGTCTGCCCCTTGCCGTCAATTATAGGCACATTGTGACCTAATGAAGAATTACATAGGTAATTATATCTTGTGTCGGGATTAAAATAATCCGCCGTATATTCTCCGCAGCCTATATCACATAAAATTTGACCGGATGAATTTGAAACGATAAAGCTGCCTACGTCATTATGATTATGCGGCTCGTCATTGTTACCGCCCTTAATAAATATGCTGTATTTTTCGGTGTGCTTTATGTACCATTGAGATGAAGGGTAGAACACCTCGTCGGAGATGTAATTTGACATCGCAGGCTTGTATAGATAGGAGCGGATATAATTTGCCCATCTGCCGCAGTCATCGTTCCTTACGGCATTTACGGGCGGAGAGAATACTTTGCCTTTGAAATATTCGCATAAGAGTCCGGTTAATCCTATTAGAGGTGCTGCATCGGGTATTGAGTCCGAACAGCTTACGGAGCCGTTTTCAAGATACATATTTTGCTGAAATTTTGCTATATCAAGTACTTTGTTGTCTGCGGCAATGTCTTTTCCGGTAAATCTTTTGAGAAGTTCGGCAAAATACATATAATAGCCGAAACCGTAGTCGAGTCTTACACAAAGATACGCGATTATTTTGGCAGTGACAAGGTTCTGCCAAT
>USPO01000273.1 GCA_900556575.1 uncultured Eubacteriales bacterium | reverse complement strand
AATATTGATATAATTTTTGCGTATACCTGCTGTTTCGTCTCAGCAGAAAGCGGCGGCGGACAGTACCGAAAAATCCTTGAAAACAAAGAACAGCTCAAATGCGGCTGATAATTCCGTCGCTGCTCTTTCAGCAACCGAACCGGTCAAATCCGCAGCACAAAACCGCAATTCACAGCTTGAAAACAGCAATCCCGATACATCCGCCAAAGCCGAAAGCAGCGAATTTACCTACAATCTTTCGGGTTCGGATGTATCCGATAATCCCCCTGCTGTTTCCATTGACCTTCCCTATGTCTCCGCAAAAGACGCGGACAGCGGAGATGAAGAAGTCCAAAGTGAAGCGGCAGACGCATATGCACCAATTCTCAAAAAAACAGAGGAAAGGGTAGTTCTCAGCTTGAATGAGGGTGCATATGCTTCTGCACGCAGCGGAAGTATTTCAGAAATGGCGGCTCTCGCCTTATATACGGATTATGTATCATGGAGCTATAGGGATTATTTTGACTACATAGGCAAGTATCTGAATCCCGTATTACCGGAGGATTTTGTTCTAATAGGACACGAGGCAAAATCAATTACAGACACTGCCGTTCTTAATGAAACCTTTTATTTAACGGTTGATGAGAACGGTTCTCCTGTATTCGATAACCAAATCTTTGGCTTCGAGGGCAATAACAACAGATACATAAGCATACAAACAACAAAAGATATAAGCTCCGCTATGACCTATCTTACCGACAGCAGCCTGTCACACAGCAAAATCGGTGATACCTACGGCGTTATTATCGGTACATTCGATGACTGCCGCTGCTATATGATATGTAATAAAACAGCTTATATCATTAATGCAAGGGGACTATCCGAAAACGAATTAAAGGATTTATTATTATCAATAGAGGAATAATGTCAAAGACAATAGAATTTACGGAGGAATTATTAAGGAGAGTTATATGACAAAATATAAATTATTACTCAATCCGGACAATGAATTTAAACCACATGCCAATGTTACAAAGGAAGAGCTAATAATAACGCTTTTAAGAATCTCCATACAATAACTTAGTAAACAGCATTGAAATAACAGAAAGGAATGGTCATAATTATGAAAACAGTTACATTTATATTAATCGCCTCATTACTTGCAGCTCCTGTATCTGCACTTGCATACAGCTCCGGCATAGAAACAGAGGTTCAGGAATATAAAATTCTCGAAGGTGACAATCAGGGGCAGCTTAACCTTGATGATAAAATCACCAGAGCAGAAATGACAAAAATTCTATGCAGCACAATGCAGCTGAATTTATCTGAAAACAGCTCAGACTTTACCGATATATCATCACACTGGGCAAAGGACTACATAAATTCCGCTGCACAAAATCATCTTGTTAACGGATTTGAGGACGGCAGCTTTCACCCCGATGATTATGTCACATATGAGCAGGCAATAAAAATGATTTTAGGCGAGAATATCTATGCTTCATATCCCAACGGCTACGTTGCCTTTTCCATTGAGCATAATTTTCTCGATAATGTAAATTCTCTTATGAATGAAAGCATAACAAGAGGTGACGCTGCACAGATTATAGTTAATATCATAAAAACCATTTCTTCTGAAGATAATCTGAATGATTTCCATTCATTCAGCGGACTTCAAAGGCTTATAAATCTTTATACCAAAAAATCGGACAAGTTTGCAGACGGAGACAGTGTAAACAGTTCCTCGGCAGTTCCTTCCTACAGCGGCAACAGTTCGGGCGGCATATCGTCCGCAGGCGGTTCATCACATACTTCTTCAGCTGAGAAATCATTATATGACTCATACTTTAATCCGTATTACAGCAGCGAATCATATTCACAGGAGGATGAAAACATATTTAAAAATGTTCTTGCATCTCCATTATCAACATTTTCTATTGATACGGATACCGCATCATATTCCAATATGCGCCGCTTCGCTGTAAACGGTCAGCAAATACCGGACGGTGCAATAAGAACGGAGGAGCTTATAAATTACTTTGATTATGACCTGCCTCAACCAACAGACGGTACTCCATTTTCGGTAACAACGGAAATTGGTAAATGCCCTTGGAACAATGAGCATAATCTTGCAATGATAAATATTCAGGGTGAAGAGCTGACCGAACGTCAGCCGCAAAACCTTGTATTCCTGCTCGATGTTTCCGGCTCTATGTATTCATACAACAAGCTTCCGCTTGTTAAACGCTCTATGGAGCTTTTGCTTGACAAGCTTGATGAAAGGGATACAATTTCAATAGTAACCTATGCAAGCGGAACAAACGTTATTGCAAGCGGCATACATGCCGATAAAAAATCCGAAATTATGAATATTATAAACAGCCTGTCGGCAGGCGGAGGGACAAACGGTTCCGGCGGCTTACAGCTTGCATATCAGCAAGCCGAGGAATTTAAGTGCAGCGGTAATAACAGAATTATTCTTTGTACCGACGGTGACTTCAACATAGGAATAAATGATAACAATGAACTAAAAAATCTTATTTCTGAAAAACGCAGCAATAATATTTATTTGAGTGTTTTAGGTTTCGGACTCGGCAACTACAAGGATGACAAGCTTGAAATTATTGCCGACAACGGTGACGGAGGCTATTATTATATTGATAATCTCCGTGAGGCAAAAAAAGTACTTTCGGATGAAATGACATCCACATTATATACAATTGCGAAGGATGTCAAAATTCAGGTTGAATTTAACCCGACACAGGTAAGCAGCTATCGCCTTATAGGCTATGAAAACGAACAATTTAACAATGATAAGGCAGATGCCGGAGAATTGGGTGCGGGTGCAAGCGTTACGGCACTGTATGAAATTGTTCCGTCCTCATCGGGTGATGTCAATACAGAAAATACGGAGCTGCGTTATCAAACACCGCAGTACCGCGGCAGCAGCGAATTAATGGATATTAAGCTCAGATACAAGCTTCCGAGCGGCGGTGACAGCATACGAGCCGTCTTTGCTCAGATAGGTGTCGTCGATGGATCCGGTGG